>JAJRYU010000388.1 GCA_024275615.1 Planctomycetota bacterium | reverse complement strand
TACCGATGCGCGGGTCGGACAGGTCACGCTGGATGACTTGGCAAACTTTGAACTTGATGACCTGTTGCAGGCGTTCGATCTTGTAACCCATGTTCTTCTCAGATTATCTCGATGCTGAAGTCCTCGACATTGGCATCGGGGTACTCCTCAGCGAAGTTTATGATTTTCTGTGCCACGCTTTGCAAGAACTTGGCGTCGTTGCCAACAACCGCAATGCCGATGACGGCGCTTCGCCAGAGTTCATTGTCTGCTACTTCTGCTGTGGAACAGTGAAAACGGTGACGAATCTTTTCTTTGAGTCCCTTAACAACATGACGCTTATCCTTGAGGCTCATCGCCCAAGGAATTGAAAGCTCGATCTGGATCGCGGCAATCAACATGGGATTGGAGGAGTTCGCCGCGCCCATCTACATGAGCGCGGCGGTTTCACTTCTTAGTCGTCGAGACTACGTTTGATCTTCTCAATTTCGTATGGCTCAAAAATGTCGCCAACCTTGACGTCATCATAGTTCTGCAGCCTGATGCCGCATTCGGAACCTTCTTTGATTTCTTTGACATCATCTTTGATGTAACGCAGTGAGGCCAGCTTGCCCTCGTGGATCAGGATGCCATCACGGGTGACTCGGATCATTGCAGTACTCCTGATGAGACCGTCCAAGATCGTACAGCCAGCGATGGTGCCGACACGGGAGATCTTGAAGGTCTTGAGAACTTCGATGTGACCTGTGATGGTCTCTTTTAGTTCTGGAGCAAGTTTGCCTTCCATGGCTTCTTTGATGTCATCCAGCAGATTGTAGAGGACATTGTAGTGCCGAATCTCGACGCCGCGTTCATCTGCCAAGCGGCGTGCCGTTGCGCTGTCGGTCACGCAGAAGCTCATAATGACGGCGTCCGAGGCATCAGCCAAGGTCACATCCGTATCAGTGATACCGCCAACGGCTGCGTGGATGATTTTTGGTTCGACTTCCTCATGGGTCAGGGCAATGATCTCTTTCTTGAGAACTTCCAGTGAGCCGACCGTGTCAGTCTTCAGGATCAAATTGAACTGATCGGTATTGGCTTTCTTGAGAAGATTCTCAAGGTTGGTGTTCTGGCGTGCGGCCAGACGATCTTCGCGCAGGCGTTCTTGACGTTCGTCCGCCAGCGACTTGGCCTTCGCCAAATCCTTGACAACGAAGAAACGATCACCGGCAGCTGGAAGTTCAGCCAGGCCACTGATTTCAGCTGGCCATGCTGGACCAACTTCTTTCGCAGTTTTACCATCAGGCAAACGCAGTGACTTGATCTTGCCGAAAACATGACCGCACAAGAAGCTGTCGCCGCGTTTCAATGTCCCGTCCGTGACCAGAACCCGCGCGACGTTGCCTTCGCCCTTTTTCTGCAGGGATTCGATGACAGTTGCGATTCCTGGCCGTTTTGGATTTGCTTTGAGCTCGAGAATCTCAGCAACCAAGCTGATCGACTCAAGTAGGTCGTCAATGCCTTGGCCTGTGAGGGCGGATACTTCGACACAAACCGTGGCTCCACCCCAGTCTTCCGGCTGCAAACCGAGTCCGGAAAGTTGCTGTTTTACTTGGGCGACGTTGGCATCCGGCTTGTCACACTTGTTGATTGCCACAACAATTGCTGTGTCCGCAGCCTTGGCGTGGCTAATGGCTTCTTCCGTTTGCGGCATAACACCGTCGTCGGCTGCGACCACAAGAACAACCACATCGGTCACCTGGGCCCCACGAGCTCGCATTTCAGTGAAAGCTTTGTGCCCAGGAGTATCGAGAAAGACCAAGGCTCCCGAATCCTTTTCGACACGATAAGCACCCACATGTTGAGTGATGCCGCCGTGTTCCTTTTCCGCAACCCTGGTTGTCCGAATGAAGTCGACCAGAGAAGTCTTGCCGTGGTCAACATGTCCCAAGAAAGTGACGATGGGGGCACGGTTGATGAGATCGCTCTCTTCACCTTCCCAAACTTCAACTTCATCCTGCGTGAACTCTTGTTCCAAGTCCTTTTCGGTGACTTTGATCTCGCAGTCAAATTCGATGCCGATCAGCTCAACAGTTTCTTTGTCTAGCATCGTGTTAATGCTGGGCAAGATGCCGTGGTTCTTGATGAGCTGCTCGATGATCAAAGCAGATTTCAGAGCCATAGCCGAGGACAAATCCTTGACGGTGATTGGCAACTGAATCTCGATGCTCTCTGGGCGTTCGACTGGTTTCGACGATTTCTTTTGTGGGCGTTGGAATTGGCCACGGCGACCGCCGCCACCACCACGATTTCCAAATGCACCGCCGGGACTACCGTAGCCACCGCCTCGTCCTCCGCCTCGACCGCCACGGTGAGGTGAACGAACGAATGTTCGCTTTGAGCCGACTGATTTTGTTTGGGTGAGACCTTCCGCTTCGGAGGGTGCTGCAGCAGGTGCGTTGCGATCCCGGCTCTTCGGCCCTGAATCGGTCTTTGCTTTGGGCAACTCCCGGCGACCAAGAATTGTTGCTTGACGCCGTTTAGGCAATTCTTTTGTTGGTTTGCTTTCGTCGATGTGCGACAAAGTCTTCGAGGTTAGGACCTTGGCTGTGCCCGGTGCTACCTTGATTTCACGAACGACAGTTTCGTCGGTTTCCTCGCCGGCTTCTTCTGGCGCTGCAATCGTTGGCTCGGCGGCTCGCGGGTTTACGATTGCCGAACCGATGTTACCCATGGAAACCTGAAGCTCCGGCGTTGACTCTTCTTGAGTTTCTTCCTCTGCAGCTATATCCACTTCAGCTTCGACTTCGGCTTCAGCGACAACCTCAGGCTCCGGTGCAGTGTAGCGCGCACCAGGAGGTGTGACGGGCTTCAGTTCGATCATCTCGACTTCGGCCGCTTCGGTTTCCTTTTCAGGTGAGGTGACCTCTTCGTCGGCTTTGGCCTTCTTCTTGATGGCTTTTTTCTTGGCCGGCTTTTTCTTTGGTGCTGGTTTCTTTTCTTCGGGTGGAGGTGGCACGTAAAGGAAAGCACGAATGACGTTGGCCTGAGCCTCAGTCAAAGAACCCATATGATTCTGTACTTCGATGCCATGGTTCAGGGCTTCGCCCATGATGTCCTTCGAAGTGACACGCAGTTCTTTTGCCAGTTTGTATACTCGAATCGGCATGCCTTGAACTCTTGGTTTCGCTCATCTCTGTCGTCGTCTGTTACTCACGGGAGTCGAGAACATCCTCAACCCCCGGCAGCGAAGTCCTAAGACTTTTGCTCGCTACTATCGTCGTCGTCGTCACTATCTTCCGAAGATGTTCCGACATCATCGAGGTCACCGCGTGCGGCGGCCTCTTTTGCCATGGCCAAGAGCGGATCTTCTTCGCTGTCGTCCGAATCCGCTTGTGGCTCAACCGGAGCCGTTTCTTGGGTTTCTGAAGTCTCAGAGGCCTCCTCGTCGAGGGCCATTTGTTCTCGTGCCATTGCCAGAAGAGGATCACTTTCTGCTTTTGCAGAGTCTTCAACTGCCATGGGCTTGGCTGGTGCCGTCGTTGGCGGCTCGTCCAATTCCGCTCCAGTCTTCATGTGTTCCAAAATCCGTTGCTCAGCTTCGTTGAGACCGGCACCGCCACCGCCACCGGAAAGCTTGTTGACACCTTCACCCTGGATGTTGACGTCCCAATTGGTCAGCCGTGCCGCCAAGCGTACATTTTGTCCGCGCTTGCCGATGGCCAGAGAAAGTTGATCTTCTGCAACTTGCACGATGGCCTCACCGGTTTCGTCATCCATGGTGATGGACTGAATCTCTGCCGGTTTAAGTGAATTCATGATGAGGACTTCGGGAGACTCGCTCCAACGAATGATGTCGATTTTCTCACCGTTCAATTCGTCAATGATATTGCGAATTCTTGAGCCCCGAATGCCGACGCAGGCGCCCACGCAGTCGACCTTGGAGTCATAAGAAACGACGGCCAGCTTGGTGCGGAAGCCAGCTTCGCGAGCCAAGCCCTTGATCTCAATGACGTGGTCCGCGATTTCTGGAATTTCCAGCTCAAAGAGTCGGCGAATGAGATCTGGGTGAGTCCGTGACAAGACGATGCGGACGCGATGCCCAACTCTTCGGACATCAAAGATCACGCAGCGAACACGGTCTCCGACATGGTACGTCTCAGTACGGACGCGCTCGTGCCTGGGCATGATGGCTTCCGAGTTGTTGATATCGATGATGACATTGTCACCCTCGAAACGTTGGATCGTGCCAACGACCAATTCCCCAATTCTGCCTTCGAATTCGTTAAAGACCACGTCCTGTTCGGCTTCTCTGAGCCTTTGGATCATGACCTGTTTGAAGGTCTGGGCGGCGATGCGGCCGAGCGACTCCAGAACCCCTTCTTCGATTTCGTCTTCGTCCACAAAGCCACTGAATTCCCCGTCGAGTCGATCGACGGTGATTTCAATTTCTTCGGCGTCCTCGTAGCGCTTGCGCGCCGCCGCCATCATGGCGATCTCGAGGCTCTCGAAGACAATGCTGGACTCAATGCCTTTTTCCTTGGCCATGGCATTGACGAGTTTGACCACTTCAGGTCCACCGCTCATGTCTGCGGATCTCCACCCAAAAACTGTCGAACCTATGTGGAACGACGCGCCGCTTACAAAGCAGCCAACGAAAAAAAGTGGGTAAACCCACTTTTGATGCGGTGCGGCTGCAACGAGGCCAGCGCTTCTGGCTCAAGAGACCAGGGGTCTCCATTGTTGAGCCATCTTGATTGGGGAATTCCACAATCGTTCAGCGCATGGTGGTCTCCAGCGTGCCCAATCCAAGGTACTACCCCGGACCGCATCATCCCGAAGGAAAAACGACCTACATCGGCCGTAACAAAAAGCCGGGGTCGACAGTCCCCGCGATCGGTGACGGTCATCCGGCTTGCAGGACGAAGTTAACGAAGTAGGCTGAGAAAGGCCAGCACTCGAAGTGAATCCTCTTGACCCGAAGGCCGGAAACCTCGACTTTCTTGTTGAGACGCGGCAGAAGTCCTTATTCACCACTGTGCGTAACCCGGATTCTCGGTATAATCCGTGATCCAGCGGGCCTCCCGCATCTACCATAAAGTGATTCTATATCAAGACTTAAGAGGTGTTATTTGAGAGTGGCAGCGCCCTCGAAGCTCATTGTTGACCCCGATCGCTTGGCGCGACGCAGGGCCTTTGCCTTTTTGGGCACGGCCGCCATGGCAAGCGCCTTGGTTGGTCTTCTTTTCGTGATGATTTGGAAGAACTACGTCGAAGGCCTGGAACCGGAGTATTTTCGCGAGCAGGGGATCAACTGGGGGAAAGAGTTTCAACGGCGGATTCGCAGCCAAACCAACCGTTTTCTTGCCAGTGCTCAACCCTTTGAAGTCGAAAACTGGCGAGAAAACCTCGATCGCTCCTTTCTGCACTACTTTGACGCCGAATTCCGCCGAAATCCGACTCTCAGACCTCGCCAGATTGCCCTCTTGTTCAAGAAAGGGAATGGTCCGTTTCAGACTGCGGCGCCTATCGGCAAGGGTCTCGACCGAGAACCCCCAGGCAGGTCGTTTCGTCATGATCAAGACTCTGGCCTCGACGTGGCAGTTCTTTCGGGGTCGGAACTCGTGGAGGTGGTCGTGGATGGGCCTGTTGACAAGGTCGGGCCGGAGATCGGTGATTCGCTGCGTTTCCACCTTGTCTTGGAATTTCGCCCTTTCCATCTCGTGACGGGTCGGGGTACGACTTACGCCGCCTTACTCGTCATTGTCTATTTGGCGGTGATCTATCTGCTCTTTATCTTTGTTTTTCGGCTCGGCAGGCGGCAAATGAAGCTGGCGCTTTCCGCCAAGGAAAAGTCGATTCGCTTGAAGGCGATTTCATCTGTGGCTGAGGGCATTGCCCATGAGGTGCGCAATCCTCTGAACGCGATTTCCCTCAATGTCCAATACTTGGAGAAGTTGGCAGACAAGACCGGGCACACACCCCAGCCTGGGGACTACCAGAGAATATACCGCGAGTTGGGCAAGCTCCGTAAAGTCATCGATAACTTCGTCAACTTCGCTAAGTCCAGAGACTTAGCTATTACCCGATGGTCCATGGGAGATGCAGTTAGCGCATGCCTGCAGGATCTGCAGGCACGTGCGACGGAGGAAGGGGTTACCATCAATCGTGACGATTCCGGCGATCTTGAACTCGCGGGAGACCGTCCGAAAATCACCCAAGTGTTGACGAACTTGCTTGAGAACGCCATCGATGCTTTGGATCAAGCCAATGAGAAGACCATTGACCTCGAACTTTCAGGGAGCCACGACCTTGTTTGCCTCGCTATTCGCAATCACGGTGCAACCCCCGACGATGAAGTGATGAAAAACATGTTTGATCCCTATTTCACCACACGCAGTGCATCACTTGGATTGGGCTTGACCTTGGCCAAGACCGTCATCGAGTCTCATGGTGGCCGAATTCAGGCCACGGCTGCTCCTGGCGGCGGTCTCTTGGTGACCATCACTCTGCCGAAGGAGTTTTGAGCAAAGATCAATGGCAGGTCGGGGTTTAGAGATTGGCTCAGGTCCGTATCATGAGGATGGAAAAGAAGCACACGAGAACCCAAGTGAACGAAAACCGCATTCTTATTGTCGACGATGACCCTGGTCAGGCTGATTCGCTGAGGCGCGTCCTGATCCTAGATGGTTTTCGCGCCGATTGTGCGTTTTCCCCAGAAGAAGCCATGAAAGCCATCCATGAGCGCAAGCCTGATGCCATTGTTTCAGATTTGCGCATGGGAGCGGTCAATGGTCTGGAGTTCTACCTCCAAGTCCGCGCTATCCATGAAGACATGCTGTTTATTCTGGTAACGGGATTTGGGACGGTTGAAACCGCAGTCGAGGCCTTGCGCTTGGGAGTGCACGACTTTCTTACCAAGCCGATTGACACGGATGAGCTAGTCATCAAACTCAAGAAGGCCCTTAATTATCAAAGCCTTGAGTCTGAGAACACGCGGCTAAAAGAGAAGATTGCCGATCTAGCGAAAAAGCCACAGATCATCGGCAAGTCGGCGATTATGGACCAAGTGCTTTCCCAAGTAACGCAAATCGCAGATAGCGTCGCCACAGTTTTGGTCGAAGGCGAAAGCGGCACTGGCAAAGAACTTATTGCCAAGACGATCCACGCTGACAGTCCGCGTGCGGCCGGGGCCTACGTCAAGGTTAACTGTGCAGCGATTCCTGAGAATCTATTAGAGAGCGAGCTATTTGGCCACGAAGCTGGCTCGTTCACAGGTGCGGTCAAGAGACGACTTGGCAAGTTTGAACTTGCCCACGATGGGTCGATCTTCTTGGACGAAATCGGCGAAATGCCGCTTCATTTGCAACCGAAACTTCTGCGCGTACTTCAAGAACGTGAAATTGAGCGACTCGGAGGAACTGAGACCATCAAGGTCGATGTCCGTGTCATTGCTGCTACCAATCGCAATCTTG
Organism: Planctomycetota bacterium; assembly: GCA_024275615.1. GTDB lineage: Bacteria > Planctomycetota > DRQF01 > S139-23. The sequence continues at coordinate 30,470 of JAJRYU010000388.1, read as the reverse complement.
AAGAGATGGTTAAAGAAGGCGACTTTCGTTCTGACCTTTTCTACAGACTCAATGTCATTCCCGTTCAATTACCCCCTCTGAGAGAGAGGATGGAAGACGTGTTGCCGATTGCTGAGCACTTCCTATCTCGATTCTCCGAACGCAATGGCAGAGATATCACAGCTATTGGCAAGTCGGCTTCGGCCAAGCTTCTGGGCTACAACTGGCCCGGAAATGTCCGTGAGTTGGAAAATTGCATCGAACGCGCCGTTGTCCTCGCTAAGGGCAGCGAATTGCAAGCGGAGGATTTTCACTTTACTGCGGAGCGAACCGCCGCTGGCATTGAGAGCCTCCTTGAGCAGCTCATCACCACGGATATGAGCCTCGACGAATTGGAAAGACGAATTATCCTTATGGCGCTTGAACGGTGCGAAGGAAATGTCTCCCAAACTGCTCGAAAGTTGGGGATGACCAGGCGTTCATTGCAGTATCGTGTTGAGAAGATTAAGAGCGACGACAAGGACCAGGACTCATGATCTCTTTTCAAGTCAACGGCAAAGATCGAGAAGGGCAGAAGTCTCTGACTTTGGCCGAGCTTCTTGCCGAACTGAAACTTGAGCATCAACGACTTGCTGTTGAACTCAACGAAGACGTGATTCCCAAGACAAGTTTCGCAACAACAGTGATCCAGGAGGGCGACCACATTGAAGTGGTGTCCTTTGTTGGTGGAGGTTGACCATGCATCCTGCCGAAGAACCCCTCAAAATAGGTGCCTACAGTTTCGGTTCCCGCTTGTTTTTGGGAACCGGCAAATATGAAACCAATGAACTCATGGTGGACTGCTTAGCGGCGTCCAAGACCGAGCTCGTGACAGTTGCTGTGCGACGGGTCGACCTCGGCGACAAGTCAGACAGTTCGTTCCTGAATCATATTGATCTCAGCAAATACAAGCTCTTGCCCAATACGGCTGGCTGCTATACGGCGACCGATGCCTTAAGGACCTTGCGACTAGCGCGTGAAGCTTTGGATAGCGACCTTGTCAAGTTGGAGGTCCTTTCCGACCAGAAAACGCTCCTACCTGAACCGATTCAAACCTTGGAAGCAGCCGAGATCTTGGTCAAAGAAGGATTCACCGTGATGGTCTACACTTCCGACGATCCAATCATGGCACGTCGCTTGGCTGATGTCGGTGTCGCATGTGTCATGCCAGCAGGTTCGCCTATTGGTTCTGGGCAGGGTGTTCTGAACCCCAACAATATTCGCATCATCCTTGAGACGGTTGATGTTCCCATTGTCATTGATGCTGGTGTTGGCACAGCTTCTGATGCGGCTTTTGCCATGGAACTCGGTGTCGACGGCATTCTTCTCAATACGGCTGTTGCTTGTGCTGGGGACCCACTCAGCATGGCGTTGGCCATGCGCGATGCCGTGACTGCTGGGCGCCGCGCTGCTTTTGCCGGGCGAATTCCCAAGAAACTCTATGCCAACGCATCCTCGCCAACGGATGGCCTCATGGCACCTTCGCCGCGGAATAGTTGAATCATGGGGCATGATCTGTTGCTTGTTGGCGCTGTCCTATTGGCGTCCGGTGGCGTGTTCCTTCTGTGGCGCCGCGACAAGTGGCCAGGGGAATGGCCGGTTGACGGTGAACCCGTCCTTCTTGGTCTTCTCGGGCTTCTTATCTATTTCGGTTACGCGTTTGCCGTCAGTTTTGTGTCTCCAAAACTGGAGGGAAACCTCGCTCTGCTGCACTTGGCTGTGGGAGGTGTTCGTCTTTTCTGCGTAGGTGTTTTCTTGCTCATCTTGAAAACCATGGTTCATGATCTGGATCCGATGCACACTTGGCGCCCACAAGATCTCCGGACTGCACTTTTGTGCATCGCTATCTATGTTCTCATTTTACCATTGATGTTCGTCGTGCAACCGAATGCCGATCAGCAAGCAATCGTGGACCTCGTAGCGCAAGATGCGTTTTTTCCCAAGGCGGCCATGTTCTTTGGGTTGGTCGTCGCGGCTCCTCTGTTTGAGGAGTTTCTGTTTCGGGGGTTCTTTCAGGGTGCGATGCGTCGGGCATTTCCGGCCCGAATTGCCATTCCAGTTGTTGCTGCGTTTTTCATGTTGGCTCACGAACGTGCCGTCTACGTTCCCGTCTTTTGCTTGGGGCTCTTGCTGGGCGTTGTCTACGAAAAAACCCGTGGGTTTTGGGCGCCTTGGATGATTCACACATTGCACAACTTGATCACATTCATCTTCATCGTCAGTGGGGGAATCGATGCGTAGTGAGCCACATCTCATCAAAAAGGGCGGTGCCTTTCTTGCCGACAACTGTACAGTCGTCGGCGATGTCACATTGGGTGAAGACTGCTCGGTCTGGTATGGGACAGTGATAAGGGGTGATGTGGCGGCCATTCGTATTGGCGCCAGAACCAACGTTCAGGACTTAGTCATGATTCACCCCATGCACGAGCAAGACGTTGAGGTCGGCTCCGGGGTTGTTATTGGCCATGGTGCTGTCATTCATTGCACCAAGGTGGGGGACTCCTGTCTCATTGGCATCAAAGCAGTCCTTCTCACCGGCAGTGAGATTGGCGAAGAGTGCATTATCGCTGCCGGTGCCTTGGTGCCCGAAGGGACCAAAATTCCGCCACGTTCGATGGTCATGGGGGTCACAGGGCGCATCGTGCGTCAAGTAACTGACGAGGAGGTGGCTCGAATCAAATACGACGCAGCTCGTTACGTCCGCTATGCCAACGAACATCTGGCGTGACTGTTTAAGGCGACTCCAAACTTACTCATTTCGTTGCCATCGTGCCGATTGGATGTCCCGCAATCCGACAAGGTCGCCCCCCAATCGCAGATGATCAACTGTAGCTTGCATGTCTTTGGGAAGAGGTGCCCGGAATTCCTGCATACCGGATGCTCCGGGGATTTCTATGGCCAAGAACGCTGCATGAAGGGCTTGGCGCTCCAAGAGCGGCGCTTCACCAAGAACACCAACACTCATGGGATTGCCATAGAGAGGATCAGCCACAATAGGATGGCTGATGTGTGCCAAATGGACGCGAATTTGGTGTTGTCGGCCAGTCTCGATGCGGACTCGCACCAGAGTGTGGTTTTCGAATCGTTCCTCGACATTCCAAATGCTGCGACAGTTTTGGCCATCATCACGTATGCACATCTTGATGCGAATTTCGGCCTTGTCATCTGGGCCGATGGCTGCGGTAATCTCGCCTTCGTCCTGAGTCATCCTGCCTTCGACAATCGCCAAATACTCCTTGCGAGGATGTAGATTCTGAAAGACCTGCTGGAGGTATTGCTTGGCCGCTTGTGTCTTGGCAACGACCAAGACGCCGCTGGTGTCACGGTCGAGCCTATGGACGACGTGGGCGTCGGCGGAACCTCTTTCCTTCTTGAAACGAAGATGAAGTGCATTAATCAAAGTGTCGTAGACGTGGCGTCCGCTAGGGTGGACCAAAATGCCGGCTTGCTTGTTGACAACGATGATGCTGTCGTTCTCAAAAAGAGGGGCAATGGGAATATCTTGCGGGTCTTGGTCGGGGAGATCTTCCGCACGCACGATGACCACGACTTCATCGCCAAGGCGGAGCCTCGCCGATGGTTTGCTCTTGACGCCGCGGAGTAGAACGCCCCCCTTTCGGATGCGCTCTTGGATGTCGCTTCGAGATCGCCAGAAGACCTTGTCAACCAGGAAGTGATCGAGGCGCAGATCGCAGTCTTCTTGTTTGGCGAAGAACCGCACTTCCTCAAGGTGTTTTGATAGGTCTTTGGCCATAGCTTGATTCTATCATAGGGCGTTCATTTCATGGAAACACGTTGATCCTACTTGCTGGGCCAACTTGAATCACAGAGATCTTGTCCGCAAGTAGGCGACAATCGTGGGGCCTCTTGTGGTTCTTGGCCCGATTAGGCTAACGTGAACGGGCCTAATCTTGGCGTGTTATCGCGGCAATACGAAGAAGCTGGAAATGCAGATAGAAAAGGGACATAAGAGAAGAAAACGATTCTTGGCGACGATCTTCCTCTTCGTTGCTATTTGTCTTCTCGGTCCAGCGTTTCTCTTGGGAAAGTTTGACGACGACGTGTCTGTGCTCGTTGTTTCCCCGGATGGACGATCAGAGGATCAGATCATCCCTGCCATTCCTAGGAGAAACGACACTCCCCATTTGGCCCTTGCCGCGAATGAGAAGAAACTCGGAGTCACTGAAGTTCTTCCTGGAAAAGTCAAGGATTCACTGAGCGGTCATGTCGTTGGCCCCCAAGGTCGTCCCGTCGAAAATGCCTTCGTTGCCATCTTCCAAATGGAAGGGGAAACACCACGCCAGCATGCGATCTTCTTCACTCAGACTGACAACCTGGGATTCTTCACGATAGCCAGCTCCGTGTTTCAGACGTTTGAGTCATATGCGGTCATTGCCAGGCATGAGAATTGGCGCCCTGCGACTTTCGTGGCCCCAAAAGGTGAAGTGTTCAGCGATTTGATCTTGCAACTCACCGTCGGCAAGAAGATAGAAGGATTTGTATTCGCCGGCGGCCGAGCCTCTTTCGCCCAAGGCATCTCATCCGATCTCCGTTTTGGCACATCTGGACTTCTTGGATGTGGAGAGGAGATATTCTGGCTCAACGGCAAAGCCGAAAACAAGCATGCCAAGGCCACTTCCTTGTCGGACGGTTCCTTCGTCTTAGTTGGACTTGCCGCGGGCACGCATCGTGTGACGATAGACGGTTTCCGTTTTCGCGAAGCTCATCCGGGACTAGACGTTGTCCTTGAAAAGAGGATCAAAGCTCCTGATCATGATGTTCGTTTCGACCTCGACTTTTCGATGTTGCATCTTTCTGTCAATACTCTGGGCCTTGTCGCGGCTGGTGCCAAAGTTGAGATTCTCGATCTTGGGTCGCAAACCACACTCAAGCAGGTCATTAATGAATACAATTTCATGAGCGCCTATGTGCGTCCAAACACGTCCTTCGAAGTGACCATCACGCATCCCTTCTTTGACGTCTGGACCGAGCGCGCTCTTTCACCACAGGTAGGACAGAACATTGAGCTCACGGCAAGACTCACAAGTGCGAAAACAGCCGAGCTTGTCTTGAGTGTTCCGGAAGGGTTGCGGAAAGGACTCGATACTCTCCGCGTTGCGATCTTACCGGCGAGTGTAGGAGGTTTCGCCAAGAACGCTGGCGACGATCTTGCCAAGCGATACTCCAATCGTGGTGTTCTCGCGGATATGCGGGCCGATACACTTTTAAGTGTCGCCGAGACAATGAAATTCCGGGCCAAGAAAGACATCGACGGCCTCTTTCGTGTGACGGTGCCTCTTCTCAAAGAAGGGCCTTTTCTTCTGAAAATCAAGCCCGCTCTGCGCGATGAAACAACGAGGTTTCTCTATTTTGAAGTTGTCGAATTGGAGCTTGAGAACAGTAGACAATACCCTGTGACCGCCCTGACCCGTGACGGCGGTCGGGTCGAAATCGAGGTTGACTCAGAACAGATCTCGGTGTTTGAAACGATGCTTGAAATCGTCGACAGAAAACGCGAGGTCGTTTTTCGAGCGGGCGTGGGGGCTGACCCAGACTACTTCGACGCCGAAGTCGCACAGGGAGCTTTCATAAGCACCATCACCTCGAGCCTCTTGGCCCCGGGCACCTATCATCTGAGAATCGCAGCTAAGGATGTCGTCGAAGAGCTCGATTTCGTCATTGAGGCTCGCAAGAAGAAACTGCTTATGGTCAAAATGGCGCCGTGACACGGCGTTTCATAGTTTCTTACTGAACAATGCACTATGTACTTTGCGGTGCCGTTGCGGCCTGATACTCTCTGTTTCATTGCCGCTACAATCAGTGGCACAGGCCAACTATGTGAAGACTCCGAGTGCTGGAGAGATTTCATGAGAATGATCGCTGTCTTGTGCTTTGTTTTTGCTCTTGCCTTGCCGCTTCTGTCTCAAGCAACTTTGAACGTCCCCAGTGCGTCCTACTCGACGATTCAATCCGCCATCAACGGGGCCGCAGCGGGCGACACAGTGCTGGTGGCTGCCGGAACCTATCTTGAGAACCTCGTTTTTCCTGCGAAGAATTTCCTTCTCCTGGGTGCGGGATCGGGCTTGAGCATTATTGATGGCAATCAAACCGCCTCGTGTATCAAATTTCTACAAGGCCCAGTGACCAACGCTATGGTGATCGAAGGATTCACTTTGACCAATGGGATTGGAGAAGGGCCTGGCGTGAGCAAGTTTGGCGGCGCGATCTACATCAATAACAGCCTCGGCCAATTCGGTCCGCTCATTTCTCCAAGGTTTAATAGTTGCGAGATTACTTTGAACACCGCCACCGACGGCGGGGGCGCCTATGTTCGCTACGGTGGCAATGTGTTTTTCTGGAATTGCCACATTCACAACAACAATGCCACAGATCCCTTGCCCCTAGGAGCCGCCATTCACGGAGCCGACGGCTACACGAAAATTATCGTTCGCAAGAGTCTCATCGAGAATCACAATGTACCCGCAGCTTTTGCCGTAGTTGGCTTGAACAATTGCAGTGGCGACTTTGCCCGCACTGATTTCTTGAACAACTCTGTCCTAGCCTACTCGGGCATCTATCTCAACGGTTCTAACGCCAATGGCATACCCATAGACATGAGGGTGAGGAATTGTTCATTTGTCAGCGGCACTTGCCTTTTGCCCACAGCTTCTGCTCTTTGGGTTGGTGGTGTCTTTCCAACTGTGATCGAGAATTGTCTCTTTGCCCAGAATTTCGGAGGGGCTCTTGTTCTCGGTTTTGGTGGCGGTAGTTCGCGCACCATCCGAAATTGCACCTTTGTCGACAACCAAATGGATGTTTCTCCCTTTGGTGTTGTGACCTTCAGCGGACAGGCAGGACTGGCCTCGGCCTTGCAAATCGAGAACAGTATTTTCGTGAATAATGTTGATGCGTTTGGTAATGCGGTTGATGGTGTATTCCTGGCCAATGGAGCGACCACGGTCCTAACGAACTCCATTGTAGAGACGATCGCCAATTCAGCCACTCTCGTGAAACCAGAATTTATCGACGCTGTAAACGGAAACTACCGTTTGAAGCCTGGAACGGTTGGAGTTGATGGTGGAACGTCGGTGAACCTAATCCCGCCATCCCCCAATTTTGCCACAACAAATGAACTCGATGGAGTACCGCGGGTACGATACAGCGAGGTCGACCTAGGCTGCTACGAGGGCCAGCACATAAGCTATCACCCATCATCCTGGGGACAGGTCGGGGCAAATAGCAACGGCCCTCTTGACGTGCTTCAAGTGAATGGTTCCTCTGGAGACGCCTTTCGCACGGTCACGGTTCCTTTGGGAACTTCTTCTACCGTGTCGATGTTGCAGCCACCGAATCTTGCTTCACCGGCCGGCTTCGCGATTTTTGGCCTATTCGGAGAGGCGACCGAGCAATCGATCACCACCGTGCCATTGGGCATTGGCGAGATGACGTTCGCTCCTTGTCCCTTGTTTCCCTTCTTGCCCAGCCTCTTTACCTTGACCAATAATTTGGGGAGTTTCTGTCCCCAATTTGTCGTTTCCACTCCAACACCTTGGGTTTCGATTCCCTTCCCGGCAATCCTCTTTCCTTTGACACTCACCTTCCAAGGAGTTGTTGAAGAGGCACCGGGGGTCTATGTGCCCACGAATATGGTGGTCTACAAGGCGGAGTAAACTGTTCTCGATGATTATGGTCATGGTGGCGTTGGCAGCCACGAGTCGTGTCACTGACCAGATAGAGACTGAGCCCTTGGACGACCTTCTGTACGTCTCAGTTGTGCTATGATCGAGCGCTGCCGATTGTGGTTGTCGGGCTGGAGATTTTCATGAAGACACTTGCTGTTTCTCTTGTCCTGATCGCAATAGCCGGAGTTGCAAAGACTCCCTTGGACACAGCCAAGAAGTTGGCTGCTACGAAATTCGACGGTTGGACCTATGGTTCTTCAGCGTCGAAAAAGCAAGTTGATTGCGTTCAGTTTGTTCTCGCCGTGCTGGAGAAAGAAACCAAGCGGACACTCAAGAAGGACGTCCGATTGGCTGTTCTCATCAATTACAAGTTCAAAGATCTCTCTAAGTCGGTTGAGAAGAACGACGCCAAGACGAAGGGTATCCAGCGAGCCGTTGTGGACATTCTCAAACTGGGCAAAGTTGTTGAGCCGAAGAAAGCGCAAGCAGGCGACTTCATTCAGTATTGGATGAAGAAAAAAGACGGCACATGGTTTGGCCACTCTGCCATCATTTCGAAAGTCTCAAAGTCCAGAAATGGCACCCCCCAGGCTATTCTCTACGGTGCCCACAAGAGCTTGGGGAAAATCGGTGACAGCATATTCAAGCTGAATCTCACCGGCAAAGATCGCAAAATCTACCTTTGCCGACTGAAGTAGAAGTCCGGCTGACTCGACAATTCCACACCAACGGAAAATCTGAGTTTGGCTCGGCCCGCCGACAATGTTCTTGCCAAAATTGAAGGAGAAAAGTCATGAAAGTCTCACGCCGAAAGTTCATGGGCTATGCAGCCGTAACCGGAGCGGGAGTTGGGTTGCCGTTATGCTTGACTGGCAGACGGGCGACGGAATCAGTCTCGTCTGGATTGAAAACCGGCAAACCCGTGCCTCTTCCTTACGAGGAACTTGGCAAGTTCTTAAGTAAAGAGCAGCTGCGTTGGCACCATGAGTCACACTACGGCGGGGCACTGAGAGGGTTTGTGAAGTTGGACCAGGGGCTCTTCGGCAACCAACGCCAGCGTATCGCCAAGGCCAATAGTGTCCTGTTGCACGAACTCTATTTCGAAAACATGACCGCCAAGAAACAGAGTGTTGAGAAGACAATGGGGGCGCTGATCAAGAAACGCTTTGGCACCACCGATCGCTGGTTAGAGGACTTTCGATCGGCAGCCAAGTCTTGCCGTGGTTGGGCCATGTTGGCCTGGCACCCTGTGAACGGGAAACTCTACAATGTTGCTACTGATTCCCATGACGACGGGCTCGCGTGTTCTGGTGTGCCTCTGGTTGTTGTTGACATGTACGAGCACGCGTACTACCTCGATTTCCAGAATCGCAAAGGAGATTATGTCGACGCCTTTACTGATCACATCAACTGGGCTGCGGTGGAAAATCGCTTGCGGGCGTGTCTTACTTGAGGCCGAGCCGCTTTCTCTTGGCCTTGAAACCTTCTCCGGACGCATCCGAGCGAGTAGATTGTACCTCGCGACTACTCCGGAGATAGAACATGGAGCCTTTGGGCAAAGATAGAGCCAAGCGCTTGGCGAAACTGCTAACCACCAAGGGTCGGCGCTTAGAAGGCAAGATTCTCTTGGATTCCAAACCCCTCGTCACCGAGGGGGTGAACTTGGGTTTGGTGGAGGAACTGATCCTTTGTGAAGGCGTCGAAGGGGCTCAGATAGGAAAGCTCGCGGGTAACGAGATCCCTGTGACCCCTTGCTCTCATGAGTATTTTCACAAGCTCTGCGACGTGAAGTCCTCCTTTGGCGTTGTCGCCGTCGCGAACGCGCCTCGGTTGATTGACCTGGTGTGCGACGATTGCGAAGTTGAGAAAAGTCGATTTGTTGTCTATCTCGATCACATCGCCAATCCTGGAAATTTGGGAACAATCGCTAGAAGCATCGCCGCCTTTGGTTGCGATCTTCTAGTTCTCAGCCCGGACTGCGCCGATCCCTATTCTCCCAAGTCCTTGCGAGCCTCGGCGGGTGCTCTTCTACGGCTTCAGGTCGCTCAAGGGTTTCTCGATCCCGCCCATGCCTGGCCAACATTTTTTCGGGCGGTTGCGAGAGGTGGGGTGCAAGCGGCTCAATTAGATGTTCCCCAGCGACGTGGGTTGTGGTTGGGCAACGAAGCTCATGGACCTCGAGATGGTTCAGAGGGGCTTACCCTCATCGATGTCACGATACCGATGGACAGGAAGACGGAGTCGCTCAATGTTACAGCTGCCGCTGCCATCTTGTCTTACACCTTGGGTCTGAGTGTCCGATAAGAGAAAAACGCTCTTGCCTGGAGAAATCATGTCGCATCACAGCGTCGACCAACTGTCACCCAAGCAGATTCGAAAGCTCCACCAGCTCTTCCAGAATGAATGGTGGACTAACACGCGAGATCTTGGCGATGTAGAGGAGATGCTTAAGCACACCGACTTCATTTTTGCTTTGATCGAAGATGGAAGTGAGGAACTCATTGCCTTCGCTCGCGTACTAAGTGACTGGGTGTTTAAGGCATTGATCATGGACGTAGTGGTTCATCCTCTCCACCGTGATTCTGGACTCGGCAAGGAACTGATGGAAAGAATTCTCAAACATGATGACTTCAAGAAAGTGGGGCACTTTGAGCTTTACTGTCTTGAGAACATGGTCCCGTACTATGAGCGTTGGGGTTTCACTTCTGAATTGAGGCCAGTCACCTTCATGCGACTGCATGCCGATGGATCAGATAGGTCTGAGTGAAACGAATTGCGGGGGGGGATTCATGGGTTCGAAAAGAAACAAGAGCTGATCAGGTGGCAGGGACACCAGCGATCCTCGCGAAGGGGCTGATTCGCTATTGCTTGGCGGAAGCGATGGCCGCTGTTTTTTCCGCTGCTTCAAGTTTCTTGACAAGTTTCAAGACGTGGTCGAGTTTGAGGCAAATGCCGAGAGTTTCCGAGTAGACCCGTGTAACCATGCCCACGACCCGGCCATCAGGACCGATCAAGGGGCCGCCGCTGTTGCCAGGAATGATCGACGCTGTGACGTGAATGGTATTTTCCACTTTGCGCACGGTACCGATGGAAGGTGAGCTCTCTACCAATCCAGCTTCCAGTCCGTTTTGTCCCCGAGGAAAACCAAGTGCCATGACGGAGTCGAGTTTTTGGATGCCGCAGCCTGGTCCAATCTTGAGAGGAAGAGGATGGAAATCATTGCCTTCCGCCTGCAGTACAACGACGTCGTTGTTGTCAAGAGCATGGATTTTCAGTGTCGGCCCGAAGCCGCCGAAGTCCATCTCCCTTTCACGCATGCTGTCTTTGGCCTGAAGTGCGATTCTCAGGTTCTTGAGTTTCCAGGTGTTGAAACCAACGGATGTCAGTGGATCACCATTTTTGTCGAACGCTTTGCAACCGGATTGCCAGCAAGCAATGCGAAGAGTGTCCTTGAGGATTTCAATCTCGCCGAGAGCCGACATGGCCGCCAAGTCCGCATCGAACTTCCACGGTTGCACGACATGCTTATTGGTTGCGATATAGCCGTTCTTAGTGAGGAAAAATCCGCTTCCCCAGCCAGTGACTGTCTTGATCGCCTTTTTCGTGCCGCCGGTACGGCGATAGTCAAACTCTGTGTAGATCAGGACAACACCATCGCGGTGATCTTTTTCGAATTCTCGAAAAACCTGCGCTGTGCTTTTCTTCGGTTTTGCTTGATCTCGTAGTCGAGCTCGAAGTTCAGCCAATTCTCCACGAAACGCTGATACGGTTTCGTCAGTGCGACTGGTTGTTGACTGACTGGATGATTCCATGCGTTCAAGACGGGACTCCATCGAGTCCAGCACGTCTGAGTAGGACTCAACACGGGATCGGTATTCGTCTGCCGTCAACTCTCCTTGATGCGAGAGTTTTCCGAACTGCTCACGGCTTTCGTTTCTTATGATCGACAAATCTCGGCGCGCCGATGATAGCTCAGCTTCCAAGGTTTGATTTTCTAACTCACTGCTGCCAATGCGGTGAGTCACACCCGCGAGGCTGAAGGTGAGGCCAGCGGCAACCAAGAGGTTGCAATAGGGGAGGATTGTTCTGAAAAAGGACCTGTTTGATTGCCCCTGATTGCTGTTGCTCTTGATCATTGATGTTGCCCTCCTCCGGCGGTGGCGAGCGATTCCCGTTTCAACCACTGCTGCAATTCCAGTCGCTTCCAACCCAAGCGATACGAATTGTCATGCAGAGCGCTTGATGCTCACTTTTTCATATATCGGCGGTATACTTCGGGAATCTGTTGTCGGATTCTGCGACGTCTTAGAATGCGGCACAGGAGCAGTAGAGGGCCCCGTTGCTGCTGGAGTGGCTCCTGCGACAGGGGCGACAACATAGAAAAAGGACCAGATTGCTGAACTAGAATCAGCGACTGGTCCAGGGGAATCAGTGATATTTACCCAGGCGCTACACCATAGGAATGTTGAGGTCGGTGCCTTTTGCGAAATCAATGGCCTTGTCATACCCCGCATCGACATGACGTACGACACCAAGGCCGGGATCGTTGGTAAGAACCCGCTTGATGCGACGGTCGGCGGCTTCGGTACCATCAGCGACGATTACAAGCCCGGCGTGAATAGAATTGCCGATACCGACGCCACCTCCATGATGGAGCGACACCCATGTGGCACCACCGGCAGTAGAGAGCAGGGCGTTGAGAAGTGGCCAATCGGCGATGGCATCACTGCCATCCTTCATTCCTTCTGTCTCACGATTGGGGCTGGCAACGCTGCCACAATCGAGATGGTCACGGCCGATGACGATAGGAGCAGAAAGTTCCCCATCCCGCACCATTTTGTTCAGCAACAATGCGAAACGATCGCGTTCACCATAACCTAACCAACAAATCCGACTGGGTAGGCCCTGAAACTCGATTCTCTCGTTGGCCATCTTGATCCAACGGCAAAGATCTTCGTTGTCCGCGAACTCTCTGAGGATGAGTTCATCAGTCTTGTGAATGTCGGCTGGATCTCCGGAAAGAGCCACCCACCTAAACGGCCCGCGACCTTCGCAGAAAAGAGGACGGACATAGGCTGGGACAAATCCCGGAAAATCAAAGGCATTCTTGACACCTTGTGACTTCGCCTGGCCACGTAAGTTATTGCCATAGTCGAAAGTGACGGCGCCGGCGTCCATGAGATCAAGCATCAATTGGACGTGGCGTCCCATGGCGGCGAGACTCAAATCGATGTAGGCCTTCTCGTCGGCCGCCCTCAGAGCGAGAGCATCCTCAAAGCTCAGATTCTCAGGGAAGTAGCCCATGAGTGGATCGTGGGCGCTTGTCTGATCGGTGAGCATGTCTGGGACGATGTTGCGCTCTTTCAAACGCGCTAAGAGGTCAATGACGTTGCCCGTGTAGCCAACCGACAAAGCCTTTTTGTCTTTGGCGTATGCGACGGCGCGATCAATAGCGTCGTCAAGGTCTTCGTAGGCTTCATCGAGGTACTTGGTTTCCAGACGGCGTTGGACGCGGTGAGGATCAATCTCGGCTACCAAACAGGTGGTTCCGGCCATGGTCGCTGCTAGTGGCTGAGCGCCTCCCATGCCTCCGAGTCCCCCTGTCACGACCAAGCGGCCAGCAATGTCGCCGCCAAAATGCTTGCGGCCAGCGGCAACAAAAGTCTCATAGGTTCCTTGGATGATGCCTTGGCTACCAATGTAGATCCATGAGCCCGCGGTCATTTGGCCGTAAGCGATTAGGTCCTTCTTTTCGAGTTCGCGGAAATACTCGTAGGTTGCCCACGCCGGGACCAAGTGCGAATTGGCAATTAGAACGCGCGGGGCATCCTCATGGGTACGAAAAACAGCGACTGGTTTTCCTGATTGAATCAAGAGAGTTTCATCAGCTTCCAGTCTCTGCAGTTCCTTGATGATGGCATGGTAGCAATTCCAGTTTCTTGCTGCCTTGCCACTACCCCCGTAGACGATGAGGTTTTCTGGATCCTCGGCGACGTTGGGGTCGAGATTGTTCATGAGCATTCGCATGGGCGCCTCAGTTAGCCAAGACTTGCAGCTCAGTGTGTTTCCCGTTGGCGCGTGGATTTCTTGGTATGTCATGACGTCTTCTTTCTAAATCAATTCGGGTACTGCGGTTTTTACGGCAGCAAGAAGCATCCCTTGGTCCATGATATTGCGAACGATGTCGATGTCTTTTTTTAAATAACGATCTTGCTTGAGGGGAGCGAGGTCCTTGCCAATGATGTTCATAGCCGCTTCGACGCCAACTCCGGGTTTGAGCCCCTCGCCGAAACCGATGGCCTGGAATGCGGCCATGAGCTCGATGGCCAAGACATTGGCGGCGTTTTCTACGATGGCGCGAAACTTCCTCGCAGCAATGGGTGCCATGCTCACATGGTCTTCCTTGTTAGCGGAAGTCGGAATGCTGTCGACGCTGGCTGGATGGGCTAGGCATTTGTTTTCGCTGACCAAGGCTGCGGCGGTGACTTGGGCGATCATAAAACCTGAATTGACGCCAGAATCGTTTGCCAGAAAAGCAGGCAAGCCGGACAAGTCAGGGTTAACCATGTTTTCCAAACGTCTTTCGCTGATGTTGGCTAACTCGCTCATGGCAGCACTGGCGTAATCGAAGGGAATAGCCAGGGGTTCGGCGTGAAAGTTCCCAGCGGAAATGACATCGTCATCAGCAGGAAAGATGAGAGGGTTGTCGGTGACCGCGTTGACTTCTCTTTGCAACACCTCGCCAACATGGCGCAACGCGTCGCGGACGGCACCGTGAACTTGGGGGACACAGCGTAGGGAATACTGGTCTTGGACTTTGTTGCAGTCTTTGTGTGACTCCAGAATTTCGCTGCCCACCATGAGTGCGCGCAGGTTGGCGCTAACTTCCTTGTGCCCGGGATGGGGGCGGACTTTCCAGACGCGCTCATCGAAAGGCCTAATTGAACCTTTGAGTGCTTCCAAGGTCATGGCGCAAGCGATATCAGCAGTTGATAGAAGTCGGGTCGATTCTATGTAACCCTGGAGTCCGATGGCCGCTGAAATCTGTGTACCGTTGATGAGGGCCAGCCCTTCTTTGGCCTGCAAGACAATGGGTTCGATGCCGACCTCCACCAGAGCTTGGGCTGAAGGCATGCGTTCGCCATGGAGGTAGGCTTCACCTTCGCCGATGAGGAGGCAAGCCATGTGGGCCAATGGCGCGAGGTCACCACTGGCACCAACAGATCCTTGAGCCGGGATCATGGGCAAACAGTCTTCGTTGAGCAGGGCAAGCAGAGTCTCAACAACTTTGACGCGGCAACCGCTGTGGCCTCGAGAAAGAGCGTTAGCCCGCAGTAGCATGGCCAAGCGAACCACGGTGGGTGGCAAGGGCGTGCCGACACCGACCGCATGAGAGACAATGAGATTGCGCTGAAGCTCCTCAAGTCTTGAGGCAGCAATGCCGGTGTTGGCAAGCTTGCCAAACCCGGTGTTGATGCCGTAGACCACCTGCTCCCGCTTGAGAATGGCCTCGACCGTGTCTCGCGATTCCTTCATCGCGGCCTTGGCTTTCTCGCCCAGGCTAACCTGAGGTGGATGGGTAGATAAGAAACCGTCGAGCTCACTGAGCTGAATATCTTGTCCGTCTATGATCATGGTGCGAGATACTAACCTCAAAGAGTCGGTGCGAAAACAGCTCAAATCTTGGCAAGTCGAGAGTTATTGATGGCGTCGAAGGAGCAATGATTCGCCACAAGTACAGGGATCGGATAGAGTTCTGAACAGATGCGAGGATTAAGACGAGAATCAATTATTGAGAGCCAAGTGGTTCTTCTTGTGGCACATGCGATTGGCCTCACTTTGGGGCTGCTCATCACGTTTCTCTTGGTGCGCCGCTTGGATGCCCAAGGATTCTCGGCGTTCGTCTTGGTTTCTGGAGCATTGGCCCTCGCAAGCCAGCTGGTGGATGCCGGATTACAGCCCGCTGTTGTCGCCGAATTGTCGAAGAATCAGGCCAGCAGCGTCGCTTTTTTGCATCGCGTCGTGAGGCAAAGGCTGATTTTGGCGTTGGTGGCAATTTCTATGGCCATGGCCGCCGCATCCTTGTTGCCCCGGGAGCTTGAATGGTGGCTCTTCGCCGCAGCGATTCTATGTTTGCCATTGCGCACCATGGCGGCTCATTTTGCCGCCAATCGCAGGAATCGAGTGACGGCGTGGGGCGGACTTGCCATCCGCGGTGTGTTCTGTGCCTTGATCGCTGCCATTGTCCAAAGAGACGGCGACGTGCTGGCACTTGTCTTGACCGCATTTCTTGGCCGTGAAATTGTCATGTCCGTCTATCCATGCGTGATGCTGCGGTGGTTTTCGCCTGCCACGCTTGCAGCGGATAGCACCGTCGCCTCTCCGGTTCGCGGATTGGCTTTCCTCGCAGCCGCAACCATGTTTAGTGCCGCCTACTTTCACATTGATGTCTTCATGTTGCGTGCCATGTCCAACGTTCAGGCCGTGGCTGATTATGGCCTTGCTGTGCGAGTGTTGGGGCCAGTCGTGGTTGCGGCTTCCTTGCTTCTTGCTCCCTATCTGCCATTTTTGAGCGGTCGCTTGAAGGAGCGGCAAAACCCTCACCCCAACGACGTCGCATTGACGGCCATCGCTTGCTTGGGTGCCATGCTGCCTCTAAGCATGGTGCTCTTGCAATCAATGCCTATCGTCTACATTGTGAGTGGCGAGAAGAGCGAACCTGCCGCTTCGGCTCTGGCCATGCTGGCAACAGCTGTTCCTTTCATGGTGCTTGGCATGGCCTATTCGACAGCCCTGATCATGGCAAAGCGGTACCGATCATGGACAGCCATCACGCTTTTGGGGCTAGTCACGAACCTCCTGCTCAATTGGCTGTGGATTCCGGACCTGGGCGGTGATGGAGCGGCCAGAGCCACAGTTTGTACCGAGGTACTCATTGCCGTTCTTGCTCTGGTGAGCCAAAGATTTGGAGCACGGGCAAGTTCAGACTTCTCTTCGACTGAAGTGGGAGGGGCTTTTCTTGCAGCCATGGCACCGGGGGCTGTCGCTTTGGCCATCTACTTGGCGGTCTGGCCCGATTCTCAGCATACGAAACTACTTTTGGCGTCAGGGCTGGCAGTGACGGCTGCGGCGACCCATTTGCTGGTTGGTGTTGCCAGATCCTTGAGACATCGTTTCGAGGCGCGCAAAGCTATTGAGGAGGAGGCCTCATGAGTCGCTTGCGCGTGGGTATTGATTATCGGCCAGCTCTTTTGGGGCACACAGGAATCGGACGCTATGTTCGACAACTCGTCGAAGCGCTTCCCGAGGTCATGGGGGAAATTGACTTGGCCCTCTTCGCGGCATTCTGGAAGGGGATCGGGCCCAGAGTTCTGCCGAATCAGGTTGTGGGTGCAGAACTTTTTGCGCCTCGCTTTCCGGGGAGGCTTCTGCAGGTCTTAGGACGCATGAAGGTCATGGCGGCAGAGACGTTCACCGGTCCAGTAGACCTGTTTCAAGCGACGGACTTCGTCGAACTGCCGATTCGCTCACCGAACCGGATCGCTACCATCTATGACTTGGGTTTCTTACGGGAGCCAAGCTGGTATTCGTCGACCAATCAGCGACGTCTTGAATCAGTCACTAAACAACTGGTTGCTCGGAGCACATCGTTCATTACCGTCTCCGAGGCATCAAGGGTCGATCTGATTGAGAGATTTGCCGTTGACCCGAATCTCGTTTCGGCCACGCTCCTAGGGGCAAGTAGGGAGTTCTTCGACGTACCGTCACCTCCGGTTGGTGCGCCGCAAATCTTGATGGTTGGCACTTTGGAACCACGCAAGAACCATGCGCGACTCTTGTGCGCTTTTGAAAAAGTTTCAGCTCGCCACCCAGATTCAAGACTTGTCATTGTCGGTCGCCGCGGTTGGCTGGATGAAGATGTTGTCAGCCAAATCAATCGTCTCGAAAGCTTGGGAATTGTGGTCTGGCACCGCGACGCCAATGAAGATGATCTCATGGCTGCCATGGCCGAATGCTCAATTGTCGCCTATCCTTCTTTGTGGGAAGGATTTGGCTTACCCGTGGTGGAAGGTATGGCGGCCGGGAGAGCGGTTCTCACTGCGAACGTCGGTGCAACGGCGGAGGTTGCGGGAGATGCGGCCTGCCTTGTCGATCCCACGAATACAGAAGAGATCGCCGATGCACTCGACTTCCTTCTCAGCGATGCGTCCGTCCGTGAGAGTTTAGGTGCAAGAGGGAAAGCTCGAGCCAATGAACTTTCATGGCGTCGGTGCGCTGAAGCGACTGTGGCTGTGTGGCGGCAAGCCAGTGAAAGAGAGGTTTCATGAGCAACCTCGGACTTTCTCTCTTGGTGGACGCCACTCAAGTCCGAGACATGCACAGCGGTGTGGCCAGGCGCCTCGTCAATCTCTGGCAGCGTGTGGAAGAGATGAATCCTGATCTGCGGCTTGGATTCGTTACTTATGACTTCATGGTCGAAGAATTGCGCTGTCATTTTGCCGGACACGAGATCTTTGTTGTCAGAGACTTCGGTGTGGGGCCGAAAGTACGAGACAAACTTCTTAATCCGAGGCTATCAGAGATTGTCGTTGAGAATGGATTCGACTGGATCCATCAAGATGGTCTCCTACGCTGCGGCGACCGGTCGATCTTGACTATTCATGATCTGCGGGCAACAGCCCAGGGAATGAGCTCATGGTGGCGAAGGCTTGCTTTGCATTCTTTTCTTCGCACACGTTATCGGCATTCAATCACGCCTCTTGTCACGGTTTCGGAGTCGATGCGCAACCTTGTCTTGCAAGTCACCAAGATCGATCCCAAGCGACTTTTTGTCGTCGCCAATGGCATTGATGTCTCACACTTCGCCGGCGGTGACGATGCTGACTTCCTCAAACGGCATGGCCTCACTGACGACAACTACCGTCTATTCATCGGTCATTTGGAAAAACGAAAAAATCCGCTGTTCCTCATCAAGCTTCATCAAGAGTTGCAGCGTAAAGGAGATTCGAGGAAGCTCGTCTTCGCATTTCATGATCGTCCCGAGCTCAGCGAATGTCTGAGAATCAAACGCACCCTCGCTTCGGTGCCCGGCATTGTTCTTTGTCCATCTCCAACTGACCAGGACTTGGGAGCACTTTACCGAGGTGCTCGTTGCTTTCTCATGCCTTCCCTTGTTGAAGGGTTCAGCATGACACCTCTAGAAGCGCTCGCCCTGGGTACACCTGCCGTTGTCGCCAACATTCCTCCCCATGTGGAGACTCTCGGCTCTGACTTTTGTGTCGACCTTGACATCGCAACTTGGTTGACGCGGATCAAGGCGATGGAGGATGCCCAATCCGGCCCAGCACTCATATCACGGGGCCTGTCTCGAGCTTCATCCTTCTCCTGGCAACGAGCCGCTGAGCAAATGACAGAACTGCTGAGATGCCTCAGCGTGTGAGCGCCAAGGCGCGCCTTGCCTGAAGTCACGCTGGACCCACGATTAACTCAGATTTTCCTAGGCAAAATAGGAGTTCCGCCCTTAAACTGTGGAATGGATGGGCGTATCGATATGAGTGAGGGGTCTAATGAAGAATCGAATATGCTGGTGTTGGTTGTTCATTGGCACGATGAGTTCAGTTTTTTCGCAGAGTCTTCCGGTCATCGCACATCATGATGAATCGAAAGTCGTTACCAATGCCGAAGCCTACGATGTTGGCGACGTGAACGGTGATGGTTTCAACGATATCGCCCTCATCGCTTACACCTCAACCCTTCAAAAGAAGGTCACAATCATCACCGGTCGTTCGGGGTCGGTCATTCATGGTTTGCAACCCTGGGCGATCACCCAAACTGGTCCCTTGGAGTTCATCAAGACCCCCGACCTCGATGGCGATAGCAGTGCTGAGATTTGCTACCTTGAGAAAGTAGGGTTTGCGCCGGGGGTCACTGACGAAATGCGGGTGATTTCCGGTTCATCAAATGTGCTGATAGGGAATACGGTTCTTGGTCCAAGCAGCTCAGTGAAACCCCTTGCCGTGGCGTTGGGCGACGTCACAGGGGATGGAATTAGTGATTGGGCGGTTTCGCGGGTTGAGTTCATTGCCCTGAATTACTGGACCTCAACTCCGGTGACGTCTATTGACGTCATTGATGGTGCGAGCTTTCAAGCGACGAATCTTGTGCAATACAACAACGCTGTTCTTACTCCTGGCGGTTTAGTCGCCATCGGAGATGTTGACGGTGACGGTTTTCCTGATCTTGCGGCAAGCTCAGGTGCGACGTCGGTCATTGCACCCCAAGGCGGGAGTGCGACAGTCTTTTCTGGCCAAACAGGACAAGCCCTTAGAAGCTGGTTCGGACAAGCAGGGGATGCTTTGGGCGCAAAGATGGTCGGCCTCAGCGACATCGACGGTGATGGAGCCAGAGAAGTGGCGATCTTCAGCCCAGGTGCAGATATCGTCGGTGTGGATACGGGGCGCGTTAGGATCTTCTCAACAGGGTTCGGTTTTCTCGTGGTGGAGGTACTACCGGCGCTTGGAGAAAGAATTATTGGACTGACAAAAGCGCAGGACCACAACGGCGATGGGTTTCAAGATTTCATCGTGACAATCGAAAACGTCACGTCGGCCCTTGTCCGGCGCGAGATGCGTTCGGGAATCAATGGGCTTGCGCTCTTTATCCTATCAGCGACCGAGACGCCTGTAGGTGATTTGAACAATGATGGCATCGACGATTTCGCTTCATTTACTGCTAATCAACCTGCTCTTGGGCAGACAAGATTCGAAACAACCACGATGTTGGGCGCTTTGTCGTATGGCTACAGCATCTCTCAAGGCACGCTTTCATTTCACTGGGAAACAGGGAATTTCATTCCCGCAAATGGTGCTCTAGCCTTGACTGGCGCCCCGCCACTCACTTCGATCGTCGGCATCGTAAGTTTCGCTCCCGACAACGGCTTCGTGCCGGGAACGAATTTGCCCCTGTTTGTTTCGAACGCCCCTGGTGACATTTTTGGCTTGTTTAGCTTCGTCACAGATGCTGTAGGCGAGCACCGTGACTTTGTGAACCTGGCACAGCCAGGGTTAGCGGGAGTCCAGGTCTATGTCCAGTACGGTGTCTTGGGAACAGTGCCCACCACAACAAGTGCCGTTGAACTGCTTTTCGGACCATGAGGCCTGTGGGCGATCAGCCTCACAGTTTTCGATTCTAGGTCATTACCGGAGTCTTGCTGTGTTCAGCATGAAATGACTGGCAACGGCTGAGGACGTTGTCTGGTAGGTATGTGAAGCGTAGGAATCGATCATTGAACTCCGAGTGCCGACCCGTTCTCTTGCTGAAAATGTCATCCAATATCCGAGCGTGGATTTCTGCGTCTGGCAAGAATCGCCTTTCGATTTCAGACGCCAGCAATTCATTGCCTGCGGCCTTGGCCTTCCAGTAGGTCTGTACAACGACACGCAGCGCGGCCCGTTGCAATCTTCCTTCGGCGCCGACGCCCAACTTCCATGTCGCGGCAACAAAGTTGCCAAGTACATCAATCGCCACCTGTTCGTTTTTCCGACTCAGGTTGATAAGAAGATTTCCAGAATCATAGAGCGTCGTTGCGCATCCGAATGTCAAGCCACGATCATGAGCGTAGAATGCGTAGTACTCCCAACTCGCAAACCAAGGTGCAAGTGGGTGAAGATCTTCACTACGAGCGCATTCCGCATCAAGGATGAGCCGGTAGGTGTACGAAAGCCCTTGGTAGCGTTCCAAGTCGCGCTTATCGATCGCCAATCGCATGTAGGAGTTGAGCAGAGTTCGATGTAAATCTGCAACCCGCCAGTTCCCCAAGTCGATGGCCTTAGTCAATGAATCTCGCAATTGTTGGCAGGACTCGGCCTGGACTTCGTTCTGCTTTGGCGGGATGCCGCGTAGGACGCGCAGCTGACTTCCGAGCAAGTAGGCTTCTGGCCAAGTCGTTTCTTCGGCAAGGAAGTCTCTACCTTCCAAGGATATTCCGGTCAGGAATCGGTGGTTGGTTTTACGCCACCTTGAGCATTCCCCTTCTTCTTTGGAGATCATTTCTAAGAGTATTTCATGGAGCATTCGCAAAGAAAGTCCCATGAGCTGTCGATCGTCTCGGTTAGCAGCGGTCAATGCGATGTTGGCGATGATGTCGATGTTTTCGAAGAGGCCGGAGTAGTATTTTTCTTCATGAGCGTTGCCGCGGATTTTTCTGAGATTCTTAAGCGCACTTGTTCTCAACACGGGCAAGAAATAGCTCGGCCTGAGAAACTGGCTGATGAAGTAGAGGAAAGGGATGAGTCCTGCCGCCGACAAGATGATTGCCGAGAACACTAAAAAGAGCATGTTGTGGTGGAGAGGATGAGTGGGCGAGATGAGATCGCCTAAGACGATGAGAAGATTGGTCATCGTCGTGAAAATGAGCCCGCCGATGACAAAGGGATGCCGTACCAGCAACTTGACCAGTCTTGGCGTGTAGAGATTCGAAACCAAGGTTACGATCAAGACTATGGAGATCATACAGGCGCCGAATGCGCCGTTGATCATGCGGCTGGCACCGTGATAGGCATTGCTTGGAACATCACCTTGCAAACTGGCATTCCACAACCAGACGAAGGCAGCGATGCAGAAGGCCAAGCCCCCCAAGCTCAGGGCCCAGAACCCGGGGATGGTATTTCTTCTATGCGGCTTCACCGTGTCTTATCGGTATTACGGAGAACAAGTAAACCGGAAATCCGATCAAATTCTGTCGGCTTTTCTACCGTTGATGGCCGCAACGTCATGAATCGTAGGACACCCTTGCGCAAGCTACACCTTCGTATCTTGCCGTCTGCGCCGGAGGATCTCGTCAGGGTCAGAAATGGCGAAAAATGGCGAGCAAAGCAGGACATTCTTGTCAGAGCTGGTACAAGAGGTAGAAAACGTCTAGTGCCGAACGAGGGATGATTGTCATGTCGACCGCAAGATCCTTGCTGCCTGATTGGGTTAGGAAACCCGTTTCCGGGCTCACCCAATTTGTCAAGCAGTTACCCTACGCGGGAGAAGGGCGCTATTGCCCCATCTGCAATAAGACATCTCGCAAGTTCCGTGCGTATGGAATCAATCGCCGTGAGGGTGCCCAATGTGTGTTCTGTGGCAGCCTGGAGCGGCATCGCTTCTTGTGGCATTTCTTGACCAAAAAAACTGACCTGTTCTCCGACACTCCCAAGAGAATGCTTCATGTTGCCCCAGAATCTTGTTTCGAACCCGCCTTTCGTGAGAAACTCGGTGACCAATACTTGACGGCAGACCTCTACAACAGTCGTGCCATGGTCAAGATGGACATCACCAACATCGAATATCCGGATGAGTCCTTTGACGTGATTTATTGCAGTCATGTCTTGGAGCATGTGTTGGACGATCGTTTGGCCATGAGTGAGTTTCTTCGAGTTCTGAAGAAAGACGGTTGGGCTATTCTTTTGGTGCCGATCGACAAGCGCCCGACTTACGAGGATCCAAGCATCGTTGATCCGCTGGAACGACTCAAACATTTCGGCAAAGAGGACCATGTTAGAATCTACGGCGCTGATTATGCTGACAGACTGCGGGAAGTTGGATTTCATGTCGAAGCGACGACAATAGCCGATCTGATCGATGAGAGTGAGAGAACTCGCTTGGGGCTGGTTACAGCTGGCGGGGTCATTCACTATTGCACGCGAACTTGAAGGTTTCCGACTGTCCTCGCCAGCCCTATTAGCTCCCGCGTCATCTTGGTATAAGCGATCTCAAGGAGCCCTGCTCCGACGCCTGATATTCACTATCTGGGAGATGCCTAAGCCGATGGGCACAGTTACCGACAAACAGCGACATGAACCCGAATCTTACACTGGTCGGGTCAAGTACACAGATTCGATGGCTGAGCATTATCTTAAGAAATCGGAAGGCCGTCGGGGGCGTGAAAACGCCACTTTGATTCAGATCCTCGATCGCTTCGAAGTGCGGGGACCGCTCTTGGATGCTCCTTGTGGTGTCGGCCGAGTAGGCGCCTTATTGGATGGCAGTGGCATTCGCTACTTCGGCGCGGATTTCTCAGTCCCTATGCTTCTCAAAGCTCGAGAGAGACTTGGTCAAAGAGATCTAAGCCACAAGCTCTTGCGCTGCGATCTTGAGCATGCATCATTCGGATCTCGTGTCTTTGACACGACATTGTCCCTCCGCTTCCTTCACCACCTGCCCACGCAAACCCGATCTCGAGTGTTGAGGGAGTTGGCACGTATTACCGATCGCCTCCTTATCGTCACCTTTTTTCATCCCTTCGCTCTTCATTACCTTGAGCGTAGCTTCTTGGGGATCGCCCGCAAAATGGTGGGTGGCGAACCGTCGAACCGCTATTCCAACACCACGGGATGGTTGGCGAAGCAGATGAACCCTGAAGGTCTAAAGCTCGTTGCCGTCTATGGCACCGGGTTTTTGCGCGAAACCCGCTACGCTGTCTTTGAGAGAATCTGACGGATGGGTGCCGAAAAACTGGACAATAGCCTCGCCCAAACCTTACGACTCCTCAGGCGCATCAAAGGCCATCGGGGGACGTTGTTGGCCACCTTAGTGGCGATGGTTGTGGCGGCTATCGCCGAAATAGCTCCCATCGGTTTGGCAAAGGCAGCGATTGACGTTCTTTTTCCAAATCAAGGCGCGGAGGCGACTGCGGTTCAAAAATGGTGCGCGGAAGTCGGCTCCTCGTTCGCAGCGTTCTTCGGCTACGCCCTTGATGATGTTCGCCCTGCAGCTCTTGTCTTCATCACTGTAGGCCTTGTTCTTCTGGGTATCGTCTCGGCAGCCGCCACCTACGCCAACACCTTCTTTGGACGTTACCTGTCAGCGCTCATTGTCGTTGATCTGCGTTGTTCATTGATGGACAAGATTCTTGATCTTCCGGTAGCATTCTACACCAAGCGCAAAGTCGGAGATTTGGTGTCACGTTTTTCGACTGACGTTCAGATTACCTATAACGCCGTGCGCATTTTTCTGCTCATCCTTGTCTTACAACCGTTGATTTTTGCCTTGGCGCTCTTGGTCGCTCTCAATCTTAACTGGCGCCTGACGCTGGTGACTCTCATCGTCGGGCCGTTTATTGTTCTTCCTCTTGCCATTATTGGCAAGAAAGTGCGCAAGCGTAGTCGTCAGAGCCTTGTGTCTTTGGGGGAGAGCATGGAAGCCATCAATCAGGCCCTATCGGGCCTGCGTGTCATCAAGGCTTTTCGCGCTGAGAAACTTGAGTCCGCGCGTTATCGTGAAGTCAATCGGCGCTGGTTGAAACGTCAGTCGTCACTCATCCGAGCCAAGGCGGCGGGGCGGGGTATCATGGACGTCGTCTATGGAATTACTCTTGCTTTGATCATGGGTGCAGGCGGTTGGCTCACGATCAATGAAATGTGGGGATTGAATGCTTCGACTTTCATGGCTTTTCTGATTGCCATGGCCACAGCTTACCGTCCGCTCAGACGCATTTCTGTGGCCTACAATGATTGGCAAGAGTCCATGGCTGCCACGGCGCGTGTCTTTGAGATCATTGATCGAGAAGTGGAGGTTCCCGACGTACCGGGCGCCATCAGCATTGGGCCCATTGTCGATTCTATCTCCTTTGACCGAGTGAGCTTCTCCTACTTGGACGAAGATGGTTCATCGATCCCCGTCTTGCGCGATCTGAGTTTCGAGATCGCCTGCGGCACGACCGTCGCATTGGTTGGTCCATCTGGCGCTGGAAAGTCCACCATTGCCGACCTTCTGTTTCGCTTTCACGAACCTTGTGCCGGGAGAATCACTTTTGACAATCATCCTGCCACCGAAATCACCCGCGAAAGCTTGCTCAGTCAGATGGCCGTCGTCAGTCAGAGACCGTTTCTCTTCAACACGACGATTCGCGAGAATATTGCCTACGGTCGGATTGATGCCAGCGATTCTGAAATCGAGGCTGCAGCGAAAGCGGCGCACATCCATGAACTTATCATTGGTCTTCCCGAAGGCTATGACACTCTTGTGGGTGAGCGCGGGGCAAGTTTGTCTGGGGGGCAATTGCAGCGCGTGACCATCGCTCGGGCCATCCTAAAAGATGCTTCCTTCCTCATACTCGACGAGGCGACCAGTAGCCTGGACACAGAGTCGGAGAGGACAGTTCAGGAAGCTCTGAAGAACCTTCTCAAAGGC
This sequence comes from Planctomycetota bacterium, assembly GCA_024275615.1. Lineage (GTDB taxonomy): Bacteria > Planctomycetota > DRQF01 > S139-23. The sequence goes on along the minus strand of JAJRYU010000388.1, from coordinate 4,596 downwards.
CGGACGGCCTTGGTCATCGCCCACCGACTTTCGACCATCGTCGATGCCGACAAAATTTTGGTTATTGAAGAAGGTAGGCTCGTGGAAGAAGGAAATCACGCCGAGCTGATTCAAGTCCAAGGTGTCTACGCCCGCCTCTATCAATCTCAGGACAAAGTCGGCATGGATGCGTGAGAACTTGGGTTCACACAGAAAAGCAACACTGTTGGCGACGATGTGTCTATGTACGAAAAGCCAAGATGCCGAACTGACGTTCGGCGCTCCCGTTCGGTGGTCCCGGCCACACAGAAAACTCTTGCGAAGCGATCGGGAGCGCTGAACGTCAGTTCGGCATTTTTTCTTTTCTTTCTTCTTTGCGTTGCCATGCGGTGGAAATGTCAAGGGCCGCGCCAAGCCTCTCGACGTTCGGTGGTCCCCTTCACTTCCGTTGCTGCGCACAATTTCTCAAGAACTCTCACGCCTCTACTTTTCCTTGTTCTCCAGGATGATCGTCACGAGTGTCATCTTGTTTGATTCAACTGTAACCGTTCTGCGGATCGTCTGGTGCCAAGGGGAGCTGAACTCAATATCGTATACCCCTGGGAGAAAGGCCTGCCGGTACCACTTCCAGTTGTTTCCCAGGCTTGCGAAATCTTCTCTCCCCCGTGAGCGACAGGCTGCAAATCGAAATAAGTGGTTGGCGCCATTTGACCGAGCGACGGCGACCATGGTGATCGGACCGTTCGTGACATTTTCGTTCAGACGTGCCGCTCTTATCGCCAAACGTCCACCGATTCGAAGGTGGATGTCTTTGCGAATCGTTCCTGTCGTCGGGACGTCGATCGTCTCGCGGTGACCGACGGCAAAACTGGGCGCGCGTGTTCTCCAGCCATCTCTTCGTCTAGGGAAGACCTCAAGAATCCATTTGCCAGGAGCGACTCGGATCCTCTCACGGCCTCCTTTTCCGAACGTGAATATTTGGGCTGGCTCTTCGGTCCTTGCCGATAGGAGCTGGGCCGAGAAATCCGTTGTTCTGCCGTTCTTCGCCTGCAGAACCCGCAGTTCCAACCATCTCTCCGCCGGCGCCGTGGGCATGACGATTTTCATCATTTGCGTACCGACGACGGGCTTGGGAACAGGTCTGTCAACAGCGTAGTAAGTTGCTTGGTTGTTCAAGGACGCCCTCAGTGCGTAGTTCTCGTCGAGCGCGAGATCGAAAACAGCGTAGGCCTTGGTGGACATCGTGAACATACGGTCCTTGGTCTGGTAGAAGATCTTGTTTCTTGGGTCTTTGCGTTCGACCAAAAGTTGTAGATCGACCCCCCGGATGGGCTGTCCATTTTCATCTTCGACATGGACAAGGAGGCGACTCTCCGTATTGACCAGTCGCAGATCTCTTGTCGTTGCCATGTGGTTATCTGATTGCCCCAATGAACCTGCGTAGGAAAAATAGTACCGTCGTCCCACTTTCAGTCCGATGACTCTGAATTTGCCTTGCTTGTCAGTATGGACGCGTCCTTCCTCCAAGCCGGGCTCCTCGTAGGGGGTCTTGTCATCGTAGTCGACCAAGGAAATGTAGAAAGGAAGGAAAGGAACAGGTGATCCCACCTTATCCACCATCACACCCTCAATGACACCCAGCTCGGAGACAACGATCTCCCCCAGGTCAACAACCGTGTCATTTCTTGGGGATACGTCTGGGAAACGGGCGGCGCCTTGGGGTGTGTTGAACTCAAGAATCACTGGGCCTTCTACGTCGATCGAAAGACCAAAAGAACCATCGGGCAGTACTTTGGCTGAATTCAAGTCATCATAGTAGCCTTGACTTTCGCTCCACTGAAGAGCCGTGACCGTGCCATTCGAGACGATCTGCCCTCGATGATCGACAAGACGCCCACGTACTCCTTGGCCACGTTGAAGACCGATCATCACTGAATTCGTTGTTCTTGTCGTGATGGAGCCCCATTCCCAATCCGGAATGAAGCCGTCAGCCGTTGCCATGCAGCGTAGCATTGTCTTGTTGATGGCGCATTCCCGATATCCAGCTAGCGCCAAGGTCGTTACTGAGAACTCGCCTTCTTGGTTTGTTGTTGTGGAAACGAGGAAAACCAAAGAGCCATCGTCAAAGTCCGCAAAAAGACTGACCTTCGCATTGGCGATAGGGATTTCAGAGTCAGCATTGTCGCTGACCTCGCCTTCAAAGTGGATTGGCCCAGTGTAGAGTCTCGCGGCGGACTCCAAATCAGGCTGTTTCTGGATATTTGGGCCTGGGGTGTTTCCTTCCGGGATCTCCAAGGTGGAAAGTGGATTCCTGACGTCGCGCCTTGGGCCTTCGTGATCGAATCCTAATGGGTCAGCGCCTTGCCCAAGTTCGACATCCGAGTAGGAGGCCTTCGATTGCCAAAGAAAAGCGGCGACCACTGCAATAAGCAAGAAAGTGCCCAGGGCAAAAACTCGTCTTGTCGAGGGATCCATTGCTTCTCCTTTTGCCACCGCGGTGAACCGCGGTCTCGCTCCTCCATGATACGTTGGTCAGCCAGCCGAGTTCACGAGTTTGTGGCGAAATGCAGTATAGACTTGACAGAAACTGGGCTTTGAGCTTTATCTGGTCTTGCCTGAACCGCCCCATTCATAAGATCATGGACAATGTCGCCCATGCGCACCTTTCTCTCAAGAGAACTGAGATCACATGAAATTGACTGTCGCATCTGAGCCCAGGAACTGCGTTCTTGCCGGAATTCTCCTTTTCCTTTTTCTTGCTCCGGCTGCACTCCAAGGCCAAGGTCTCCGTCGCACGGGGCAAAAGAGAGCTGACGAATCTGGACCGGGGTTAGCTGCTCGGTATTCCCAAGACCGTGGCATCGAGAAGAATCCAGCAGTTATCTACGCCACTGGTTTTGAGAGTGGCATTGAAGGCGATCTTAAGAAAAGGCGGAAGGGTGTTGAGATTCTCAAGAGCAAGAAGTTGGCTCGCTCTGGGAGGGCTTGTGCGAAAATCAGAGCAACAAGGGGTGTCGATGCCGGTGGCGATCTCCAATTGACATGGAGGAAAGGCGTCGACCGCTGCTACCTTCGAGTCTATTGCCGCTTTGACAAGAACACAGTGACGCCGCACCACTTCATTAACATGAGCGGGCACATGCCGACCTACAAGTACCGCTTCGGGGGAGGTGCGGGCATCAGGCCACCGGGTGGCGAGAACGGCAAATTCGGCACGACTCTTGAGCCACCTAACTTGGATCGAGCGCCCAAGGGCCGGAAAGGGTGGATGTTCTACACCTATTGGCACGAGATGCGAAGTTGGCAGACACCCGGAGGCAAAGCCGATGGCCGCCCCAATGCTTACTATGGCAACAGTTTCATGCCGGATGACCAACGTCCATTCGTTGGTCGCGAAAAGTGGATTTGTCTCGAATTCATGGTGCAACTCAACAAGATCGGCAAACACGACGGCGAGCAAGCTTTTTGGATCGACGGCAAGAAAGTGGGGCATTACGGTCCCGGTCGCCCCATGAGTGCCTGGATCAGAGACCGACTTGTGACCAAGGGCACGTGGTACAAGAATCCGCAACCGTTCGAAGGATTCAATTGGCGAACAGACAAACGCCTGCAGATCAATCGCGCCATGCTGCAATGGTACGTGTCCGGTCGAGCGGCAAAGAGAGGCAAGGCTGACAAGAACATCGTCTACTTCGACAACTTGGTTGTCGCGACCAAATACATCGGTCCGATGTCCGACAAGAAATGAGGCCGGTCCAGGCTAGCTGAAGAAGAACAAGAAGAAGAGATGCCGGACTGACGTCCAACACTCGTTCACTTCGCAAGGAGCCCTGGGTGGTTGTGCGCCTTAGCGCTTCTGCTCGCCTTGCAGAGATTGCACTAAGGGTCCACGCAAAAATAACTCCCTGTTTTGAGTCCCCTCTTCAGGCCATCTACGATCTGTGCTCAATCGCGTGAATCCTCGAGTACAGTGAGTTTGCTGCGGTCCCCGCTCAATCGCCCAAACCGAATCGGACCCAAATCTGTGGCCAAGACAGGAAGTTATTCTTGCGCGGACTTTAAGGCCGTGCGGTTCCATCGGTGGAGAGGTTAGCCTTGACTGGCGACAGAGGCGAGTCGAACGCCAGTTCCGCTTCACCGACAACGACAACTCGAAAAGTCTCGGAATGGGCCAAGATCTTAAAGATCTCGCTTCCTTCATTTGACAGACGGTAGGAATGAGAGACTTTGACCTGAATGCGTTCGCCACCTGGAATCCCGCGGTCAATTTCCTTTGATTCAATGCGGCCAAATGAAAGACCATTGATCTCGAGTTCGATGGCGAGCGAGCGAAGATGAATGGCATAGGTGTTGGGGTTGTCCAACTCGAGCTGCAAGTGAAGGTCGGCTTGAAGGGCACTGAGTGATTCTCTCTTAATACCCACGAAATGAAGGGCTGGTGCCAGCATGAGCGGAATCGTCCCCTGCCATTCGGCAGTGAACCACTCGTTGGGGTCTAGCTCTCTTTGGTTGGTGCGCAGCGCCAGTTGAAATGACGTGGCTATGGGGCCGTCTCTTTCCTTTTTGTTGATGGAATTCACGATGTCTTGCCCGCGAATCGTTGCTCGTGCTGGTATT
>JAJRYU010000387.1 GCA_024275615.1 Planctomycetota bacterium | reverse complement strand
ACGGAGAGAACACATAGTCACGTAGTCGAAATTGCATATGCACAAGTCTCTGTTTCTGTCCGACTCAGGGCTCTAACATCGAGTTCCTCCGGGGGTCATTCCTGAGCCGGAATTCCAAGCCCCAAACAATGTGCGAATCTCTGGCAAACCCCGGGTGTCCCGAAATAGCCGAAAAGTGCTGGGAACGAGGAGTTCTGACGACAGTGCCAACCCGTTTCAATGAAGCCAACCGCCGTAAAAAACTCCAAGCGCAATCACCGAATGCGCGCGATTCGAAGTCAAAAGTGTCGGTGTCATCCAGACTCTAAGCCCATTATAGGTGTCGAAGCAGGAAACGCCATGACATCGAGGAGGCCGGGGGAATAAGCAAGGCTTGCCTGTTTAGCGACAATCAGAACTCCCCTTAACGACAATTAGAATTCCCCATGGTGCGCTGGTCTTCCAGAACGGTAAACCCTTGTGTTCGCAGTACTTCGCGGAGGCCAAGGGTGATCACAAAGCATCAATTGAGGAAACTAATGAAAGAGATGGCAAAACACGGCCAGATCGGCAAAGCCGCTCTGAGGTCAGGTATGGATCGCAAAACAGCTCGCAAGTACTTGGCCGGCGATTCGACTTCAGACGAGGTCAAAGGGGAGCGCCATTGGCGAACCCGTCCCGACGACTTTGAGGAGGATTGGGCGATGATTGAGGAAATGCTCGATGCCGCACCGAGCTTAGAAGCGAAGACCATTTTCGAGTTTCTCCAAACGGAGAATCCGGGTCGTTACCAGGATGGCCAACTGCGAACGCTTCAGCGCCGGATAAAGCAATGGCGGGCAACGAAAGGACCACCAAAGGAAGTATTTTTCACCCAAGATCATCGCCCTGGTGAAGCGATGCAGACGGATTACACCAACGCCAACAAACTGAGAATCACGATCAATGGCGAACGATTCGACCATTTGATCTGCCACTCAGTACTGCCGTATTCGAATTGGGAATCGGCAACGGTGAGCCACTCTGAATCATTGTCATCACTGAAACGCGGGATGCAGACCGCCGTCTTCAGACTCGGTCGGGTGCCTCAAAACCACCAGACTGACAATTCAACGGCAGCCACGCATCGCGAGTCAAAGAGCAAGAAGAAGCGCGTATTCAACACTGAGTATTTAGAAGCATGCAACCATCTTGGCTTCAAGCCTTGCACGACGTCAGTCGGCGCCAAGGAGCAAAACGGCGACATCGAGGTTTCCAACCGCGTGCTCAAGAATCGCTTGGAGCAACATCTTCTTGTACGAGGAAGTCGTGATTTTGAATCTATCGAGTCCTATGAATCTTGGCTCTGGAAAGACTGTCAACGAGCGAACAAAGGCCGATCGAAGCGATTGAGTGAAGAGCTCTTGGTGATGAACTCATTGCCTTCAAGTCGGTTGGCAGAGTATGAAGAGATTGAAGCACGAGTCACATCTGCCAGCACGATTCGAATTAACCGGAACGCCTATTCCGTGGCATCTCGGCTCATCGGTGAGAAAGTGCGCGTGCGCATTTTCGACACGAGAATCGAGGTCTACTACGGCGGCCTCTTTCAATTCGAAACAGATCGTTTGCATGGCAGGGCCAAGCATGCCATCAACTACCGCCACATCATTGATTCTTTGGTGCGCAAACCAGGCGCATTCGCCCGTTACCGCTATCGCGAAGACCTATTTCCCAGCTTGGACTTTCGTCGTGCCTACGATTCTTTGCGCCAGAGAAAGAACGAGCGGCAAGCTGATCTTAGCTATCTTCGGCTTCTGAAACTGGCTTCCGACACGTCGGAAGCACTGGTCGAAGAGGCAATCATTCATCTCATGAACGACAAGACGCTTCCGAGTATCGAAGAAGTCGAGAGACACATGGAGACAAGAAACAGCAGCGTCCCAGAAATCGAAGCGCCCACCGTAAATCTTGGAGACTATGATGCTCTCTTAGCTTCGAAAGTGGGGATGGCATCATGAGCAGAACCAATCAATCATCAAGCAGCATGGCTCTCATCTTGAAGTCTCTAAAGCTGCCAACTGTAGCTGCGTCCTACGAGGAAATCGCCGTCCAGGCTGTCGCGGATGGCTGGACTCATGAAAACTACCTCGGCCATCTTTTGGAACTTGAAGCCGAAGACCGCCGGCGCCGCCGGATTGCAAGGTACCTGAAAAACTCCAAGCTACCGAGCAACAAGACCCTGGCCACTTTGGATCAGAAATGCTTACCAACAAAAGTCGCCCGCATGCTGCCATCGCTTTGCGATGGCGGCTTTGCTGAACGTGCCGAGAACATCATCGCAATCGGCAACCCTGGTACCGGCAAGAGCCACATCGTGAGCGCCATTGGCCACGAGCTCGTTAGCAAGGGGATAGAAGTGCTCTTCGCACCAACCTTTCGGCTTGTCCAACGGCTATTGAAGGCAAAGCGTGACTTATGCCTTGAGTCTTTGCTGCGCCGACTGGACCGTTTCGCTGTCGTCATCCTGGATGACATCGGCTATGTCCAACAGGAACGCGAAGAAATGGAAGTCCTCTTCACTTTCCTTTCCGAACGCTACGAACGGCGCAGTGTCATGATCACAAGCAACTTGGTCTTTTCCCAATGGGACAAAATCTTCAAAGACACCATGACAACAGCAGCCGCCATTGATCGAGTCGTCCATCATTCCAATATCCTTGAACTGACCGGCAAGAGCTTCCGAACAGAAACGGCGAAGGCGCGCAAAGGAAAGGGAGCACAAAGTGCTTGAGAGACAAGAATTCGCCCCCCTCGGGGGGAAGCGCCGAAGAGGCGCTAAGGACACAGCCCAAGACAGGGCTCCGCCCTGTCCCGGGTCCCACAAGCAAAGACTGTGCTCGTGGGGAATTATAATTGTCGTCAATGGGGAATTATACTTGTCGCTGAACAGCTT
>JAJRYU010000386.1 GCA_024275615.1 Planctomycetota bacterium | reverse complement strand
TTTTGGATTACTTTCCCGAAGACTTCATCCTTTTCATGGATGAGAGTCACGTAAGTTTGCCCCAGGTGGGTGGCATGTACAAAGGCGATCGTTCGCGGAAAATGAACTTGGTGGAGCATGGTTTTCGTTTGCCCTCAGCCCTCGACAATCGGCCTCTGCAGATTGAGGAATTTCGCCAGCGAGTTGGCCGTGTTGTCTACGTTTCGGCGACACCAGGTGATGTTGAATTGGAGGATTCAGGGGGAATAACGGCGGAGCAACTCATTCGTCCCACTGGGCTCGTGGACCCTGAGATTCGAATCGAGCCAGCAACAGGACAGGTCGACCATTTGCTTGCAGAAGTGCGCAAAGAAGTAAAAGCTGGCGGCAAAGTTCTCGTCACCTCCTTGACCAAGAAGATGGCCGAGAACTTGTCAGAATACTATCGTGACTTGGATGTCCGAGTGCGCTATTTGCACAGCGACATTGATACGCTGGAGCGCCACGCCATCATTCGTAGTTTGCGGTTGGATGAATTCGATGTCTTGGTGGGCATCAATCTTCTTCGTGAAGGCCTAGACATTCCGGAGGTTACCCTCGTTGCCATTCTTGATGCTGACAAAGAAGGTTTCTTGCGATCGAAGCGATCGTTGATTCAGACCATTGGCCGAGCAGCAAGAAACGTTGATGGCCGAGTTATTCTCTATGCGGATCGTGAAACAAATTCCATCAAAGAGGCTCTTGCGGAGACCGGTCGCCGAAGAGTTGTGCAAAGAGAATACAACAAAGAGCACGGCATTACGCCCCAGACCATCAAGAAAAAAGTCCAAGACCTTCTCGATTCTGTTTTCTCTTCTGACTACGTGACTGTCGACTTGGAGGAGGACGGTGGTGGCTTGGCAACCAAGGAAGAGCGGGACAAGCTCCCTGGCATCATCAAGGAAATTCGCGGACGCATGGTTGGTCTGGCAAACGATCTGAAATTCGAAGAAGCAGCTGATCTTCGCGATCAGATCCATCGTTTGGAAAAACTGTACTTGGAGAAATCTTGAGTGCCCCAGCTCGATTTTCTTGTCACTGAAGTTACTGCTATTCCCTCAGACCCTGGGGTCTATATTTTTCTCAATGAGAAACACAAGATTCTCTATGTCGGCAAGGCGAACAACCTGAGGAATCGTGTGCGCTCGTACTTTGGGAAGACCAAAGACCATCGCTTGGTGACAGAGTTTATCCATCATTTCGCGCGTTATATGGACTTTCTCATTACTGACAGTGAGAAGGATGCTCTACTTCTCGAAAACAGCTTGATTAAGAAGCACGCGCCGAAATTCAATGTGCGCCTCCGCGACGACAAGACGTATTTCAGCTTGAAACTCGATCGCAAATCGAAGTGGCCTTGGTTCACAATCGTGCGCAAGCGAAAAGAAGAAGACGGCGTCTTGTTCTTTGGGCCCTACACCTCGGCGACGGCGTGCCGCCAAACGTTGAACTACTTGAACACCATGTTTCCCCTCAGGACATGTACAGATTCGGTGCTCAACAATCGCAGTCGTCCTTGTATTAGCTACGAAATTAAGCGCTGCGCTGCCCCCTGCGTCGCTCTTATCAACGAAGTGGACTACGCTCGTATCGTTGAAGATGCCGTACAGTTCTTGAAAGGCCGCAATAACGATCTCATTCGTGATTTGGAAACGCGCATGAAGGAGGCGGCCACAAAAATGGACTACGAGTCTGCTGCGCTCCTGCGGGATCGAATCGACGCCATTCGAACCACAGTCGCGCAGCCCCATGTCACCAAGAAGATCAAAGGGGCATTCGACGTCTTGGGACTCTATCGGACAGTGGAAGAGACTCAACTTTGTGTTCTTTTCATTCGCGACGGAGTTCTGACAGCGAGCTCTTCATTTCTATTTGAAAACCACCATGAAACGGATGAGTTGCTGCGCTCTTTTCTTGGACAATTCTATTCCCAGTCGAATTTGCCACCGGCGGAAGTTGTCCTACCCGAAGAATGCGCGGAGTTGCCGCTTATTGCCGACATGTTGAGCGTCCTCAGAGGATCTTCGGTCAAGTTGGTTGTTCCGGAGAGAGGCGAGAAGCGTCGACAACTACTTCTCGCCGTCAAGAATGCTGAGCTGGCCTATTTACAACGCCATCGCGACAACAGCGAAAGTCAGCAAACTTTGGCGAGCCTAAGAGCTCAATTGGACCTTGTGCGAATCCCCAGGAGAATTGAGTGTTATGACATTTCCAATCTCATGGGCACTCATGTTGTCGGTTCCGGCGTCGCGTTTCTGGACGGACGTCCCGACAAGGGGCGTTATCGCCGCTACAAAATCAAGACAGTCGAAGGGCAAGACGATTTTGCTTCCATGGCCGAGGTTTTGGGGAGGCGACTTCGGCGAGGCCTCAAGGAAGACGACTTGCCCGATCTCATCGTCATTGACGGTGGCGAAGCTCAACTGGATGCAGTGAAGAGTGTCTTCAAGGAGCTTCGAGTCGATCAAGTCGACCTAGTTTCCTTGGCTAAGGCTCGTTCTGGTAAACGTGCAACAAGCATTGAAAAGACAAAAGAACGCATTTTCAAGCCCGGGTTCACTGTGCCAATCATACTTGACCAGAAATCTCCCGAATTGAGAATTCTCATTCGCTTGCGCGATGAAGCGCATCGCTTCGCCATCAC
>JAJRYU010000385.1 GCA_024275615.1 Planctomycetota bacterium | reverse complement strand
TTTCCCCGATCCCGAAACACCCGTGATACAGACAAGCGTGCCAAGAGGAATATCGACATCTTCTCCTCCTTCCAAGTCCAGCCAGGCCGGGCCGAGGGTCAAGAGAGCATTGGCATCACCACCACGAGGTGAAACAAGCAGTGGTAGAGCTGAACGAAAGGGTGCCAGATTGGCCGTTAGATCGCCACGGATCTCGACAAGATCAGCGCCTGCGGCTTGAGCTGCCAAGGTAAACTCCGCCGGGTCTTTGATCATCCGTTCTGGCAGAGTGACAACAAACATCGGAACCCTCCGGAACACGAGAAGAGGAGACGTGACATCAACTATCCTACTCCAAACAAGGTCGTGGCCACGACCCCCACGCTTGGCAAAATTGACTAAGATCGCTCAAGATGTTTCCCATTGCGGTTCGACGACTTCGATCCGAGAAAGCAAAGACGTGACAGAGTCTACAGGATTGGTCCTTATCGCCGTGCTCGGCGCAGCGGCACAATGGTTGTCGTGGCGCTTGCGTATCCCAGCCATCTTGCTTCTGCTCTTGGCGGGTGTCTTGGTTGGCCCCACATTTGGGGTACTCGACCCGGACGCCTTGCTCGGCAATCTCCTGTTGCCTGTTGTGTCCTTGTCAGTCGCACTCATTCTCTTCGAAGGCGGCCTCAGCCTTGAATTGGATGAGATCCAAAAACTCAAAGGCACCTTGATCTCCTTGGTCAGCATCGGCGCCATCGTGAGTTGGTTTGTGGGCGCTGCCGGAGCCCACTTCGTGCTGCAAATGCCGTGGAACTTATCCCTACTCTTAGGGGCGATTCTCACTGTCACTGGGCCCACGGTGATCGGCCCGATTCTCAGACAAGTTCGTCCGCGAGGTCCGACGGCGACGATCCTAAAATGGGAAGGCATCGTTATTGATCCGGTGGGAGCCATGCTTGCACTTTTGGTCTTCAATGTCTTGATTGCCCAAAGCAAAGGCGAAGCCGTCCTCAGTACAATCCAAGCCATCGTCTTGACTTTGTTCCTTGGTGGAGCCGGAGGTTTCATTTTAGCGAGATTGTTGCATCACGCTTTGCGCCGCCATTGGATTCCAGAATACCTCCAAAACCCCTTCGTACTGGCCAGCGTTGTCGGTGCTTTCGTGTGTTCAAATGCCATCCAGGAAGAATCGGGTTTGTTGACGGTCACTGTGATGGGTGCCGTCCTCGCCAACCAGAAAACTGTTGTGCTTCGGCACATTATCGAGTTCAAGGAGAACCTGCGTGTCCTCTTAATTTCGAGTATCTTCATTCTCCTTGCGGCCCGTGTTGACCTCGAGGCGTTGGAGGCTCTTGGTTGGCGAGCTGTCGCTTTTCTTGGCATCTTGGTGATTCTCGGGCGCCCCTTGTCCATTCTCATTTCGACCTGGAAATCCGCCGGGGTCAGTTGGCAAGACCGGGCCTTTCTGATGTGGATGGCACCACGCGGAGTTGTGGCGGCGGCCGTATCCAGTGTCTTCGCACTTGAGCTTCATCATGCAGGAATCGATGGCGCAGACCTGTTGGTCTCAGTGAGTTTCGCCGTGATCGTTGGCACAGTCACCCTTTACGGGCTCACGGCGAACCTCGTCGCCAAGAAATTGGGTGTCGCCGGCGGAAAAGACAACGGCCTTCTCTTGGTTGGGGCACAGGACTGGGTGCGAAAACTCGCTCATGTGCTCCAAACCCAGGGCATCGCCGTACTCCTCGTGGATAGCAATAGGCAACGGATCCAAAAAGCCAAGCTTGACGGTCTTCCCGCCTATCATGGCGACATTCTCAGCGAGATTGTTCATGAGGATCTATCTCTCAGCGGATTGGGCCATATGTTGGCACTGACTCAAAGCAGCGAAGTCAACCGCTTAGCCGCCTTACATTTCAGCGAGGTATTCGGCAAGAGTTCGGTCTATCGTCTATCCGCCATGACCTTGAAACAACACGACCATGAAGTGGCTGTGCAAGGCTCCTACGGGCGCATCCTCTTCGACCGAGATATGGGCCAAGCTTACATCGCCGCACGGGTCGCGTCCGGAGCCACCTTCAAAGCGACCCCACTTTCGGAAGAATTTGGATTTGATGACTTCACCAAGACTTATGCTGGGCTGGCTCGTCCCATCATGGTGATTCGCGACAAGACAGTACGGATCGCCACTGTGGATCAACCTCTCGAGCCCAAGGCTGGGGATACCCTTGTCAGTCTCACCGACGATTAGGAGGGCACACGGCGCAAGAGTAGCCAGAATGCCACAGTGCGAACGGCAAAACTCAAGAAGAGCTTTCTTGAAGCCGAAACTTCAGTCTCTGGGCGCTGGTCCGATGGCGAGGCAGGAGAACTTGGTCGACTTGAGGGCCTGATTGACAGTCTCTAAGTCGAGAGTGACATTCTTGGCCACAGCGACAAGAGCTGAATCAGAGCGATAACCTGCAGAAACGGATGTGACGCCATCCAGGCGTCCGAGGGCCTCTTCGACCGTGGCCACTCAGCTTGGGCCTCACAAGGGCGTGAGCTTGAGCTCATAGACTGAACCACCCGCTTGAACCTCAGGATAGTCCGGTTCACCTTGAGCAAAATACCAGCCGAACGCCGCTACCATGCCAACGATAGCGAGAGGTTTCAGCCAGGCCTTCCAACCCTGTTTTGTCGGTTTGTTCTCGTATTCGGTCATGCTGTTGAGTGAAACCCCCGAGTCCTTTCTGACATTCCATCCGCCCTAAGATTTGTCAAAAAACAAGTCGGAACGATCTCAGAAAAAACACAAAAACGGATCCTCGTAGGGGCCTGAATCAGGCCTCACTGGGAAGATCCGTTTCTTGTGGGGTGGGTTATGCCTAGATCTGTTCGCGAAGACGATTCGCCAAGCGAATTGTCTTCAGACGTTCCTTCGCCTTGCGACGACGACGCTCGCTAGGTTTCTCGTAATACTTCCGAGCGCGATAACCACTGTATATACCTTCGTTTGCGCACATTCTCTTGAGCCGGCGTAACGCCTTGTCGATGGGCTCATATTCGCGCAATTGGATCCGAATAGCCAATTGAACCTACTCCTTGAACATCCCGCACATCAGGCGGGGGTTTCCATTTGGGAGGCTATATCAACAACGTCGGAGGCCTAAGACAAGCTCACATGCGAAAGTCCCTTATCATTTCGTAGATTTCCTTTGCGGCACAGAGGGGTAACATAGGTGTAGACAAGGTGATTTCCACCGAAGAACATGCAGAAAGGTCGGTCGTGATGAGTGAATCTGAGCCGGAATACCTCCACGGATACAGCAATGACGAGCAGGATCGGCTTTGTCGCCAAGCCCGGGTCTTGGAGCACCGAGTCCACGACCGGCTGCCCTTTCGCCGGTGTCGCAATATCGTCGAAATCGGCTCTGGGGTGGGGGCACAAACTGAGATTCTGCTGCGCCATTTCCCAGAATTGAAGATCACCTGTGTTGAACGGAACGACGAGCAGATCAAAGCGGCGCAAAATCACTTGGCGGGGCTAGCATGGGCCCATGGAAGATTCGAGTTGGCTCAGGAGGACGCCATGCACTTGGGTTTTTCCCAAGAAGAGTTTGACGGCGCGTTCTTGTGCTGGGTCCTTGAGCACGTCCCAAGCCCTGCCCGTGTTCTGAGCGAAGTACGCCGCGTCTTGCGTCCTGGTGCCCCCATCGTCTGCACCGAAGTCATGAACGCGTCGTTTTTCATAAATCCTTATAGCCCCCAGACCTTGAAATACTGGTTGGCTTTCAATGACCACCAAATCGACATCGGCGGAGATCCCTTCGTCGGCGCCAAACTGGGCAATCTTCTGCAGTCAGCTGGTTTTAGAGACATCCAAACTCAAGTGAAGACTTTTCATTTCGACAATCGTGCACCCGGGGAGCGAGCCGAGTTCTTGAGCTATTGGACCGATCTTTTGCTCTCCGGAGCCCCAGAGTTGCTGAAGATGGGGAGAGTCTCGGCCGACACTGTGAAAGGAATGGAGGCTGAGCTGGAACTGGTCGGTCGGGCTCCAGACAGCGTCTTTCTGTATTCCTTCATGCGAGCCATGGCAACGGCCTAGATCATGGGACCTGTTAAAGAAACTGACAGGCGTAACGATGAGGTAACACGTGCCCGGAGTTCAACCCTTCATCCTCACCCACAAAATCATCCACAAACTGTTGACACGAAATAACATAGGGCATCCCGTTGGGTTTGGCACAGGAGTCGCGATAGAGCTCCCGGAAACCTGGAGAAAACTATGTCCTTGTCAGCAAAACCCCTCATCGCCGCCTCACTGCTTGCCATCCTCTTTGGCTGTAACGCGGTCGATTCCGGGACCACGAAGCAGACGCAAACCAACGAAGAGCGGTCACCGGAAAAGAGCTTGGAACCGGCGTATGAGTTGGCGACCTTGGTGCGCTTGGAGAAACGCCGCCCCATCGAAGCTCTGGGCCTGCACAACGTGTACGTCTTGAGCAAGGACATCACTTCTGGCTCCGAACCCCAAGGGGAAGCAGCCTTCGCCCGTTTGAAGGACTTGGGCATCAAGACAATCCTGTCAGTGGACGGTAAACAACCGGATGTTGAGATGGCCAGCAAGTTCGGCATGAAATACGTCCATGTCCCGATTCAATACAAAGGCATCAAGCCTCTCGCTCTCTTGCACATCACCAAGACATTTCGCGAACTCAAGGGGCCCTTTTACGTCCATTGCTTTCATGGACGACATCGGGGGCCTGCGGCGGCAGCTGTCGGCCGTATTGTCCTTGATGGGATTTCCCGGGAAAAGGCGATTGCCGAGATGCGGCAATGGTCAGGAACGTCATCAAAGTATGAAGGCCTCTATGACTTGATCGCTCGCGGCGATTTCCCCAGCGCCCAAAAATCGGCCAAGGAATTTTGGGGTTTCGATTCCAAACACAAGGTCCAGGGAATCGCTGGTGCCATGGTTCAGATTTCCAGGGCCCATGATGCCTTGAAGAGCTTGGCCAAGAACGGCTGGCTAGCAGATACAGATCACCCGGACATCGATGCCACCAATGAGGCAGGAATCTTGGCAGAGGCATTCGAATCCATGATGGATCTCACCGAAGTACAAAAGAGCCCCACCGACTTACAAGAGGGTGTTCTCGCTTCGGCAAAAGCCTCAAGGGAGCTTCGCAAGCTCTTGACTGGCAGCGGTCCGAACGCTGAGGAATTGGATTTCACGGCCCTTGAGCAACGCATGAAGACTATCAAGCGGCACTGCAGTTCCTGTCACAGAACGTATCGTAATCACTGATTCTTGAGTAGCGGCTCAAACGCAATGAATCCGAAGACTCCCACAGGGGCCTTCGGTTCTTTGATTTGAGGTCTTGATTCACTGCGACGTCGTGGCGCGATTAGAGAGCCGGTGCGGCATTCAGGGTTTCCTCAAACGCCGTGCGGAGGATGTCCACATCGACAACTTCGTTTTCGGCTTCCTTGAGAGAACGCCACATCGACAGAC
Organism: Planctomycetota bacterium; assembly: GCA_024275615.1. Lineage (GTDB taxonomy): Bacteria > Planctomycetota > DRQF01 > S139-23. The sequence continues at coordinate 3,225 of JAJRYU010000385.1, read as the reverse complement.
GCACCGCCCGAACAAATCGAGAAATCGGTTTTCCTTCAACGAGGCTATCATTGATCAAGTCAATCAACTTTCGGGCTGCGTGGAGATAAACCATCTTGGCAGCGGCCAATTCTCCAGCATCTTCCTTGCTGCTACCCAGGATGAGACCGAGCTCAAGCAAGGCACACAGGACATCATCATCCATCGTTTGCCCTTGAGGCAACACCGATGAGCACGTGCCATCGAATTGTGAGCAAGGATCGCCGTTGGCCCCGTCGTCTGTGGTTTCACCCTCTTCGAGGAGGACTTCCTGACCAGGGGTTTCAGCGTCAGCCGGACCCGCAGCAATCTCAACTGCGGTAATCTGCTCTTCGGCCTGAGGCGCGGCGCTCTCCGCCTGTTCAGCGTCGGCCGGGCCGGTTGAAGCTAACTCTGGCGCGGTCGATGCGGGAGACTCTGAAACAGCATTCGCTTCGCCCAGATTTTTTGCCCCAATCGATGTCTTCGCCGCCAGCACGTAAGTCAATTCTGTGAGATCAAGATCAAGCTGAGCGGTGTCAGCATCGACGACGTAGCCCACCTTGGGCCACGTCAGGTTCTCATTGAGCCAAGGGACGATGCGCCAAGCACAGGGCCGCCCAGCGATAGCCAAGAGATTGTCCTGTGCAGCCATGTCTTGCACGACCTGTTGTCGCAAGAATTTTGACGACAACACCGGAGCTGAAAGCAAAAGAACCACGGCCTCTCGTCCTTTCAGCTTGTTCTTGAGAGCCACTGTGCCGAGTCGATTGAGGCTGGCCAAAGTCTTCGATTCGACCTTGGTGACAGTTTCAAGGACACCGAGGTGTTCCATCACGGAGTCCTTCAGCTCTTCGTCTTCATGACTATGAACGACTATGATTCCCTTGCTAGGCATGCTTGAGGCCTCCGTTGATGACTGCATATTCATCCATTTGTTCGGTTGGTTTCGAGCAAAACTTGAATGAATACCCAGAATTCGACGGATTGGGTGCATGTTTCTGATTGCGTGGCCGGTCAATGACCATGATCTCAGGAACTTGGTGGCGCGGATTAGGAAAGCCGAAGATCCGCACGACAAAAGAGGGGTTCGAGCTCGGCGCCATGCTCGCGAAACGCCTCCATGGCTCCTTCGCCACGATCAACGAGACAAATCACACGATCGACGAGGCCGCCGGCCTCCCTTACGATTTCCATGGCCTGAATTGTGGAGCCACCGGTGGTCGTCGTATCTTCCACCAAAACAACTCTCTGTCCGGCCTGGAATCCGCCCTCTAACTGCCGCGCTAAACCGTGCTTCTTAGCTTCTTTGCGGACGAAGAATCCCAGGAGGTCCACAAATCGTTCGTCTTGATCCGCCGCCGCCAAAACGGCGCTAACCAAGGGGACGGCCCCAACGGCCATGCCACCGACCGCATCAACGGGGGCTCCTCGGCTCAGTCGTTCCAACACCAATTGGCCCGCCAAAGCGACGCCACGGGGGCGCATCAGCGTTTGCCGAAGGTCAAGATAGAAGTCGCTCTTCTTGCCACTGGCGAGAACGACTGGGCGTTTTTCCAGGGAGACCTCATGAATAAGATCAAGAAGTTCGGTTCGTGCTTCAGCATTCATGGTGACATTGTAGCCGGTAAGATAGCTTCGAGCCAATGGCGAGGCTTGCCAGTATTTTTTTCGATTCCTTAGCCTTTGTTTACGTCTATCTTCATGATCCCACCCTTGGGCGGGACTCTTGGGCGAGGGAATCCCAAGCACGTTGGCCGTAACGCCGCTTGACCTGATAATCGGCCCTCTTGTAGCGAAGAAAGTCACACATGGAACCAGCAAAAATCCTTGTCATCGGCAATTCAGACGGCATTGGACTGGCCACAACACGGCTCTTGCTTGACGAGGGCTGGCAGGTCATCGGCGTCTCCCGTTCTGACTCGCCCATTGCCAACCCACGCTACCGGCATACAACCCTCGACGTTCTCGCCCCGGAGTACGTCGACACCCTCAAGAAACTCATCGACGGCGAAGATGGCCTCGACACCTGCCTATTTTGTGTGGGCGTCGGTAACCAGATCGAAGAAGAATTCTGGCGCGGAGAATCAAAGACAATTGCCACCAACTTCTTGTCCGCTGTGCAGACACTTGAATGCCTGTTGCCGGCGTGGTTGGCCCAGAAACGGGGGCATTTCATTGGGCTCTCAAGCTTGGCGGACACTCTTCGTGTTCCAGATGCAGCCAGTTACTGTTCCTCGAAGGCCGGGCTTTCCAATTTCTTAGAATCAACAGGGTTGCGCGTACGCCAGCGGGGCGTCTCCATTTCCAACATCCGGTTCGGATTCGTCGACACTAAAATGGCTCACTCCCCAGTCAAACCAGCCATGATGACACCCGAGGCTGCAGCCCAAATCATTCTGAAGGTTATCGACAAGAAACCACTTCGCCTCAGTCGCCCAAGATGTATCCTCCCCGTCATCGCCATCCTCAGTGCGATAGGTTGGGTCCAAACAACTTGGCAACTCAACCGTTAGGGCATCCCAACAAACGATGCGGCCAACAACGAAGTGCTTGGGGGCGGCTCAAAGTCTATTTGGCGTCCTTGTAGTCATTAAGAAGTCCCAAGGCTCTCGAGTATCCCGGAGAGAGTGCAAGGACTTTTCTCGCTTCCGCCCGCGCTTTGGTCGGCTCTCCCAAGACGAAGAGAATCTTTGCCATGAGCAAGCGAGCTTCGAGATGATCAGGGTCAAGCCGCAAAGCAATGCGGAGATCGCGCAAAGCTGACTGCGGGTCTTTTTCCCAGACATATGTGGCGAAATAGTACCGCGCGTCAACATCCTTAGGATCCAAGGAACGTGCCTTGAGGATTTCCTTGAACCCATCTTGGATCCGTCCAGCCAAAGTCAAGCTCCTCGACAGCTTGATGAAGATCAAAGCGTTCTTGGGATCGAGTTCTGCTGCTTTGGAAAAGTCATTAACTGCCAAGTTGTAGCGCTTCAGACCAAGATAGGCTTCACCCCGAAACGCGTAATTCGACGCTTCTTTGTCATTGACATCTAAACGTCGTTGAGCCCATTTTAGAGCTTGATCGAATCGCCTCGCCCGCAAAGCACCCATGACTTTGCTCATGAGACTCTGATAAGAACGCCCCTTGAACAAGACGGAACGCATGATCTTGTTGTCAGCAGGCATGGAAGCATCTGTGTCAGTAATCGTACTGATCTTCTCAGCCATTGCTTTGCTCTT
>JAJRYU010000384.1 GCA_024275615.1 Planctomycetota bacterium | reverse complement strand
TGTTGGCAAATCAGACAGACTGCACCCCCAATACAAGTCGAGTGCTTTGACATTTGCAGAAATCGCTCAATCGACAGGACCAGAATCGAGTCTTCCTCTCGAGACAGGCTATCCATTCGGCTTAGTCTCACCATCGTTTGATTTCTCTCTTGAAGAGTGTGCAAAAATGAACTGTTCTCTTCTTCTGTATGAGGACATCAGGCCGTTGAGTGGCGATGCGTTTCGCCAAAACCTACTTAAGTTGTCGACGTCGGGATTTCTGATTTCGAGCGATTTCGAAACTAACGGCAATCAGTGAGCAAACAACCACAACAGCGTTCTCAAGACAGCAATGACAGAACAACTCAGCGAGCTACAGTGGGTCTTCTAAGATCTCACTTGGCAAACACGATCTCCATCTTTGGAGCCGTCGTCGTGTTTATTCTCCTTGATCAAGCACTCTACCTCTACCTACCGCTCGTCGTGGCTATCAATCTCTTGGCCGACGACTTAGACGGCATGGTTGCACGCCGTTTAGGTACCAGCAGCGAATTCGGTAGATATCTTGATCTCGTATGCGATGCTGCCAGTCACTCATTCATCCTGATGGTAGCTGCAGTCAATCACGGAGTTCTCTCCGTCATAATTGCCCCACTCATCATCATGTCCATGTTTTATCGCCTCGCCAAATCCGCATCTCAGGATATTGGCAAGAACAATGGAACCACAACGAACGAATATATTGTGTCCATCCAATTGCTTGTCGCAGTCGAACTCTCTTGGGGCATGAATTTGGAGTACATGCTCGCCACCTTGGCGTGTTTTTCAATACTGACACTGAATTCTCGTCTGCCAGTGAGGACCTTGAGACGGGTTATGAGTGACAAGATGCTCCTCGTATTTGACGGTTTCCTCATTCTTGGAACCTTCATCCCAGAAATCGCTCTGACCTTGTTGGCACTGCACACAACTCCGTTCCTTGTTGGCACGCTGCGCGTGATTTCAGCCAAAGTGTCAAATAGAAAGCAAGTATGAAACGTACATCGCGGACCATCAATGTTGTGCAAGCCTATGCTGAAGGTGAGATAGGATGGGTCGTCACCAGCGGAATCATGAACCTTCTCGGCGAGAACATCATTGAGAAACGGAAGTACCTCATCAACGAGCGGGATGATCTGAGGCAATTCCTGCTGTATGAGCCGCGGGGATCTGTTCACACTTCTGTCAATCTTCTCTTGCCACCGACGGACCCAGAGGAAGCTGACATCGGTTTGATCACCATTGAGACGATTGACTATCCTCCTATTTCTGGTTCGAACCCCATCTGCACAGTGACTGTCGCGCTCGAAACGGGAATCCTGGCGATGGTGGAACCGGTGACCAGAGTCCGCATCGAGAGCCCAGTTGGAATACTTCAAGCTGTGGCACAGTGCCAGAACGGCAAGTGCGAGCGGGTAGCTGTCGAAGGCATCGAGTGTTTCATTTTTGATTCCGACGTGGCGCTCACGCTGCCGAATGGGATGACCATATCAGTTGATATTGTGTTCAGTGGAGCATTCTTCCTTGTCGTCAATGCCGAAGACGTTGACTTGGAACTCTGTTCTGAATCAGTCATTCGGATAGTTGAGATTGGCAAAGAGATCCTAATAGCAGGACGAAAGAAGCTCCGGGTTCAGCACCCCATCGTTCCTGACTATGACACCGTCGGCTTTGTTCTCTTTACTACTCCGTTCAATGCAGACGAAGAGGCAGTCAAAGGCGCTGTGGTCATTCCGCCCGGTAGATTGGACCGATCACCCTGCGGAACCGGCACGATGTCCCGGCTTATGGCACTCTTTGCGAAGGGCCAATTGGGCGTCGGAGATGAACTCGTTCAAGAGTCAATTCTCGGGACAAGATTCAAAGCGCGGGTTCTGCAACAAACTAATATTGGTGGCTATCCGGGAATTATCGCTTCGATAGAAGGCCGAGCTTGGATTACAGGCCATTCGGTCTTCACTCTAGATCCATCGGACCCGTTCCCCCAGGGCTTCGAGCCTCCCAATCTATGGGGTCGCGCAAGAGCAATGCTGGAGTGACTCGTTGATACGGAAGTTAGAAACCAAGCTCGCTATCGTCAGCTCTCGCGACCTCCTCCGCTACGAAGAAGTCAACGAGAAATCGGTGGTGAGACTCAGCTCGCAGCTTTTGGCCACGGGCATCCTGAATGATCCGATAATCTGCGATCCAGGATTGGGATTACTAATCAATGGCCACCACAGGATTGAAGCGTTGCGACGTTTGGGAATCGAAAGGCTCCCGGCTTACACCGTTTCGTATTTATCAGATGATGTTGACATCGTCTCGTACTACCGGTTTTTCTCCTGTACGGCAGACACTCTTCAGGGCATCGTTGAGGAAATGCTGGAGACTCGCGATCGCAAGAGTGAAAATCGAGAGAGCTTTCGGTTAGCCCTGCAGAGTGGCCTCACACTGCTCACTCGCCTTGAGACCCCTCAAGTGATTCGAGTCGGGGATTCTACAGATGCCTCAATGCTTCTGAACGACATCGTCCAGCGAATGGTCGATTCAGGCTTCGAAACTCTGGATTCGTGCAATCTCAATTGGGGTGAATTGCCCGAACACATGCAAAGCTGTCTCTATCTTTCACCTCCTCCCGGAAAAAAAGACATTGTGGCAATGGCCCGTTCGTGTGCTGTATTCCCACCACATGTCAATAGACATGTGATCGATGATGTCGTAGTCGGAATTCGAATGCCGCTGCAAGCCCTTGCTGGAAGCAAGGCAGAGGCCACGAACGCACTGAGAAAATTGATGGCGGTGGCAAGGTTTCGTTCCTCAATACGCAGCTGGGAATGCCACGACAGGACAATCTCCGCACGATACTTCCAAGTTGAATAACTCGCGGCTCGGTAAATTTCTTGTCAAGGGTCATTGCACCCATCATGCTGGTTTCGCTTTCGTTTGCAGCCGAAACACTTAGCTCAATCATTTCCAAGACGGACCAGACTCGCCAGCGTTCCAACTCCGGTCCTTTCAGCGGACTCAAACTGATCACGACACAGTAAGATGCGATGGCCCCGGAAGTGTTCAGCGACAATTGGGATTCCCCATGGTGTCAACTTCCAAATAGATGAAACACAAACTGAATCCAAAATTGGCGACGAGTTGGTCTATTCTTGTTCCACCTCCACGTGGTGGCGGGCAGATTGCGCTCTTGGAGTCCCAACGTAAAGGCCCGAGAATACCATCGCCTTAGCCTTCGAATTGGTGGATAGAGGCCGCGTCTCGATGAGGATTGGCATCGAAGCTAAGTTTTCGCCGCCAGAAAAATTATCAGGGATTCTTGGGCGCCTGCGGCGCCAGCCGCGTTCTTCTGCTCAGTCTTGAGCTTGGCTCGCTTTCCACGCCCAAGGAGTGAGCGTGTGCATTTGATCTTCAGCTGTGCTGCCGACCTTCGCTATGACGTCTTCGATGTATGCCTTTGGATTCACATCGATCGCCTTGCAGCTTTCGACTAGTGAATAGAGCGTGGCGGCTGTCTTGCCGCCTTGGTTGTTGCCCAAGACCATCCAGTTTTTGCGCCCAATCGCGATTGGACGAATGGCCTGTTCGGCTTTGTTGTTGTCAATCTCGACTTCACCGTGCTCTAAGTAGACTTCCAAAGTTGGCCACTGATTCATGGCGTAGAGGATGGCCTTGCCCAAGAGATCAGATGACAAGACCTTTGGGTCTTGCTCGTAACAGAGCACGAGTTTCTTGATCTTAGCTATGATTCGAATGGAGAAGCGGTTGCGCATGGCCACCCGAAGAGCAAAGAAATCGGTCTCGCTCAAGTTGAGAGCGCCTCGTCTTTTCTTCAGCTCCGCTTCGACTCGGTAAAGACGGCCAATGTGCAACAGCACATCCCCGCCTTTGCCGCAGCTCTTGAAGCAATCGTAGAATTTTCGACGCACGTGGGCCATACAGCCAGCTCGAATGAGCTGGTTTGTATCGACGATTTTGTTGTAGCTCGAGTAGCCATCTACTTGGAGAATCCCGAAGAAGAATTTCAGGATTCGATTTGGTGAATCCGGCCCCCTGGTCATGGTGAAATCAAAGAGGACTTTCTTGGCGCTGCGGTAAACCCACATCCATCCTTTGCTGCTTCCCTTTTGGCCTTCTTTCAAAACTGTGATCGGGGTTTCATCAGCATTAAGGACGCGCTCTTCCAAGAGCTCTTTCAGCATCTGCGCAAGAATCGATTGAGCGATAGTGGCTACTCTCTTGGCCATGTCGCCCATACTTGTACGGGGGATGAAGATGCCAAGTCGTTTGAATGCACTTTCTTGGCGGTAATAAGGCAAGTGATCGCCGAAACGCGATACGACGATGTCAGCGTGTACCGATGGTTCGTACTTGGCCCGTGGCGTCACGCCTTCGGGCGCTTCGGCTGTTCTAATGCCGTGGCCCTTAGGGCAGGCGTACTTGTACTTCAAGTAACGATTGATGATGAATCGTGCAGGGACTAGATGGCCGCGTTCACAAACGTCTTCACCGATGTGTTTCATGGCAGATTCGCATTGCGGGCAAACCAAGTCGTCGCCAGTTAACTCGCAATGAAATTCTTTACGGGGTAGGTGATCGGGGAAGGCCTCGCGGCCTTTCTTCTTTGACTTCTTTGTGCGTGTGTGTTCTGGGATGACCTGCACTTCTTTGCCAGGTTCGTCTGGGCCGGTTTGACCGAAAAGGCCGAGCTGCTCAGTCGTGACCTTCTCCGAGCTCTTGCCGTAGTGCTTGGCTAGGAGCAGGCGTACATGGGAGTCGAGCATTGCGATCTTGGCATTGGCCGATTCTAAAGACTCTTTGAGGATGTCTACTGACGCTTGCAGCTCAGTGTTCTCTGCAAAAAGTTCTTCTCTGGTTCCCATGAAACAAACTAGCAGAATGGACGTCTTGGCCAAAGGCCAAGACGCAGAATCACGACATCTTTTTTCGCCTCTTCGCCCGCCGCAAATCGATGCCTTCCAGCAAAAGCATCAGGTCACTTGAGGCGACTTCGAAACTAGCTTCACTGCCGCCTGATTGATCGAATATTGCAAACTGGCCTTGGTCTAACTTCTT
>JAJRYU010000383.1 GCA_024275615.1 Planctomycetota bacterium | reverse complement strand
CCTTCATCGGCGAGAACGGCACAACAGTAGTACGAATTGAAGGCGATGAGTCCCTGAGCCGCGTAATGGATCTTACAGTTGGACCACAAGGAAGACTGTGGGCCTGCTCCCTTTTTGCCGGGCTGGCACGTCTGAATGAGAACAACAAGTTTGAGATTGTTCATCGAATAGAAGACGTCCAGATCAACTCATTGTGTTTTGCCCCAAATGGCACGACTTGGTTGGGAACAACCCGAGGGCTCTACATCAAAAAGGGCGAAAAGTGGCGGCTATTTCCTCTGCCGATACCCACAGATACCCAATCGCTCGGCATTAGGCGTTTGGTGATGGGCAAAAGCGGTACCCTCTACGTGACGACAGTTGGCCTGGGGCTGATGGCTATCCGCGATAAGACACTGATCCGTTGGGAAGTGGACGCCGATTGCATCAATGTTTTTTCGGTCCTTGAAGCACGCGACGGAACAATCTGGTTTGGCTGCCAGGACGGCCTTGGGCAACTCATAGATGGGCGACTCCAACTGTGCAAGAACCCCGAAATCAAGCGCCCGGTGTACGCGCTCTTGGAAGATCACCTGGCAAACATATGGATCGGCACCGACACCGGAGTCAGGCGCTGGGATGGCACAAAGCTGGCTCGATTTGACCGAACCAATGGCCTGCTCGGTGCGGAAACCAATAGAGGCGCACTTTTTGAGGACAATCGAGGATTCGTCTGGATCGGCACCGATCGTGGCGTTTCACGCTATGACCGCGACTTGGATACACACGATCCCATGGAGCCCATCGTTACATTGACCAGTGTTGACGCTGGAGGAAAATCGCATGCACTCGACCAAGCGCTCTTTTTCGCCTCAGATGCAAGAGATTTGACTTTTGGCTTTTCAGCCCGTTCTTTTATCAATGAAGATAGCGTTCGATTTCAAACAAAACTCGAAAACTACGACCATGACTGGTCTCAACCGCGAACGGCACCATCAAGGCAAATCCGTTACACCAACCTCCCACCGGGACAGTATCGCTTTCGAATTCAAGCTATCGATGTTGAAGGTAACCGGAGCGCCGTCGTCACCTCACCGTTTCTGACCATCGAAACCAAGTTTTATAAACAAACTTGGTTTGTACGGTTGGCGACAATATTGCTCATCGCTTTGGCTTGGTCCGGGTTCATGTTTTGGAATCAAAGACGATACGCCCGCGATTTGGAGCATCAAGTCCAAGTCCGAACAAAGGCCCTACAAGAGGCCGAACGGACACAGTCACAGATTGCTAGGCTTGAGTCTCTGGGTGTGCTGGCGGGAGGTATCGCCCATGACTTCAACAACCTCTTGACTTCGATCACGGGCTACGTTTCCCTCATCGGCAAGGATGAGAATCTCAATACAAGAACACACGGATTCATTGATGAAGTCGAAGGAGCCTGCGAACGGGCACACAAACTCGCCAGTCAATTGCTGACCTTTTCTCGTGGAGGAGCCCCAGTTCGAGAAATCACACCGATTCACGACATCCTCGTTGAAGCTGTGAAATTCTCCTTGATGGGGTCCCATGTGCATAGCAAATTTGACATCGACAAAGACCTCCCAGCGGCGCACATCGATATCGGTCAAATCCACCAAGTTCTCAACAATTTGACGATCAACGCGCGCCAAGCAATGCCCGAGGGTGGAGTACTTTCAGTTTCGGCACACGCGGTCATCTGCGCGAAAACCAGAGCATCTCAAATCGCCATCGAGATCGCCGACGAGGGCACGGGGATCCCTGAAGACGTCTTGTCTCACATTTTTGATCCCTATTTCTCGACGAAGCACAGTGGCAGTGGCCTCGGATTGGCTATCGTCCACTCGATCATCAGGAAACACGATGGCGAGATCTCCGTTGAGTCGAACCAAAAAGGCGGAGCAACATTTCGGATAACTCTCCCTGCGGCAGCTGGCACTTCGCGACAGAAGAAGGCGACTGACGAAGTTCCAGCCTGCACTTTGAAGCACATACTTGTAATCGACGACGAATCGTCAATTCGTCAATTCGTCAGTGACGCTCTTTCGCCCTACGGCTGTCAAGTCACCGCTGTGGCTGACGGCAAATTCGCTGTTTCTGAGTACGAAAGAGCTCTCATCCACAAGGAACCCTACTGCGCTGTACTCGCTGACTTGACGATTCCAGGTGGCATGGGAGGAGCTGAGGCGGCCCTGAGGATTCTCAAGATCGATCCGCAAGCGCAGATTATTTCCACCAGCGGCTATTCGGAAGACATGGCTCGCTCCGTGGGCATGAAAGAGGGATTTGTAGATCACCTGGAGAAGCCTTTTTCCGTCGATGATCTACTCACGGTCATGAACAGAATCTCAACGCACTCTGACTCCCTGGAGTATGACGCCTAGCAAGGATCGTTCGCGGCTGTGTTCCCGCCTTCCAAAGCAACGCCCAGTCCATCGGCAATACGATTCACATAAGCGAAATAGGACGCCACCTCGACTATCCCAAGAATCTCGGCGTCTCCAAATCCGGAATCACGGAGCCGAACGACGTCTCCTTGTCGAACCGAACCGGGTGTGCGAGTCAGTTTCTCGACGTATTCCAACATCGCTTGCCGCTTGGGCGACAAGTCGGCCAACCGCCAATTCTGTTCAATCGCCAAAACTAGTTCATCATCCCGAAGATGCCGTCGCAGACCGCGCCGATGATGGGTGAGTCAGTAGTCACAGGCATTGATCTTGCTCACCGTCAAGGCGATCATCTCTCGATCGCCGCCGCTCAGCTCTCGTGTTCCTCTCATCACAGCTTTGTAGAGTTCAAAATGAGCTCTCATGCCCCTTGGATGCAAAGAATGGACCGCCATGATTGAATCCACTGCCCCACTTTGCGGATCCGATACGTCGGAGTAGATTTCCGCGAGTAGGTCTTCCGCATCTTTTGGTTCGACAGTTTCGATCCAAGCTCGGTTCTGGTCAGGTCTCATGGAAACTCCGGTCAATCTACGGTTTCTTCGCCCGCCTGCTCGTGAGGCACCGCCAGTGAATCTTCTTTGTGGAATTCCAATTGGATCCAAAGTTCGCCACCACATTCCCCCAATTCGCGATGACTGTCTTGAACAAGATTCGCCGCGCCAAGAATCTGTGCCTCCAACTTCTTCACAGTTGGCCAGTGGTGGGATTCGTATTCACCGGGGGTAAATCCCTCTTCAAACCCGGGCACCACGTCTGTCACAAAAATTCCCTTGGGCTTCAGAAGGCGATAGACTTCCTTCATCACACTCTTGAGGTCATAGACGTGATCAAGAGCATTGGTATAGATCACATCGACAGACTGGTCCGGAAACACGATGTTGTGAAAATCGCCTGGCAAGACATGGAAATTCTTCTCACCGGGGTTTAGATCAAGGCCCACGGCAAAGTGACCAAGTTTATGAAGAGCACGCACTTCGGCCCCGAGCCGTGCACCTAAGCACAAGACATTCTTGCAGCCATCAAAAGCCTTGGAACTCCTGAAGCGCGCCTTGAATCCTTCAAAACGATCTGCCTCTTTCCTTTCGACACGTTCTTGGATTCGGGTGAGCTTGCCAGCTTGATGCTTGACGTAGTCAGCATAGGATTCATAACGACGATGAACTTCGTCGGCTTCACGATCCCAACGTTGAGATTCAAATTTGCCCTGACGGGCTTCGGCCTTCCCGGCCTGCCGCCGCGCTTTCGCTTGCTCACCAATACCGTATTTAAGGACGTTTTTGATCGTTTTGCGGAGTGACATCGTGATTCGGGCTCCTGTTGCGTTGAGTCCGACTTTACCATCGTCCCCATGAGGGTAAAAGTGCCGAGCATGGAGGTCTTACCTAGTATTCTATGGTCTAAAGACCCGGATGGGGCCGATTGCCCGTCCAGCACGGTCAAAGAGTCGGGCCCTAATTGCCTTGGTCTTCTCCAGTGTGATAGATCCTGAAAAGAGGGGTGATTTGCTACTCAGGTCCTTCCTGCCTCGCTCATAGCGCACAAGAATCTCATGGCGAGATGATCTCAGAGATACTCTTTTCTTTTGTCGAGTCACCTCGATGGTTGGCCAAATCAGGTTCAACTCTCCGAAACGCGTCTTGCCGAATGCCGAATCAATGGCAACGTATAGGAAGCGCGCTTCGATGAGATCGCCGAATTCGATAGTCCCGGATTTCTTGGATTGAATTACAAATTCCCTTGCCCGCGAGTCGATCCCAGTGACCTGGTTCCCCCAACTCACACGAACTTTCTTGGGAAGGTGGGAACCCGTGAATTGAACCCCGGTCATTCTTTGCCTGGCCCCGAGATCGATCGTTACAACAAAGGGAAAACCTGGAGCGCCCTCGCCACGATCTGGTTGCCAAGGGCTCAAGGGGTCGCCATCGATGAGAGCTGCGGCGCGCCGGCGCGCGTCTTCTTTATCATGCGAACCTGTTGCCGAGACGATTTTCCATCTGGCCTTCGTGAGCCCGAACGATCTTCTCACTGGTTTCCCCAGTTTCGATGATGCCAAGTCAATACTTGCCGTTATCATGCCACCGTTGGGAAGAGGGATGGGCTCCCCATAGATCCGCGATTTCCTCGTCGGTGTGGAACCATCTGTAGTGTAACGAATGATCTGTCCAGCAGGAGAGGCGGTGAGAGTTACGAACCCTCCGTGATTCGCGGCGATTCGTATTTTTGCGGCCGGTGCATGATGCTCCTTGAGCTTGAGCCAACCACGGTCTTTGTCCGGAGCACCGGTAATGAAAAGCCCATGATGGCGAACGCTCAAGAGCATAGCCATCGCAGGGTTTAGCAGTCCCTCTCCTCCCATGTATGGCGATCCCATGTGGGCCGTTGTGTGCCTCAGGCCATAACCGACCTCCCAGGCTCCGCCGAAAGACCATCGCCAGTTCTTCATGACCGCGCCAAATGCCTTCCGATCGCTGCTGAAGAGCCCGACCAAACCCCAAACGTCGCCCGGGTTGCCATAGGCATGGCTATTCCGCATGTATGAGTGGCGTTCCAACATGATTTTCGCCAGCATGCGGCGCATGTAGCGTTGTTCCCCACGCAATTTCGTAGCCAGGGCAAACAGGCCGCTTCGCGACCAGAATTGCGCAAGGTCTTTGTAGGAGGCGTTGTAGCCCATCGCCCCATGCCCTTTCTTCTTGGCGCGAGGGTCCGACCAGGAGTGTTTCATGTAAGGCAGGAGTGTCTCCCAAATCGTCGATGGAATCTGCGCCTTCCGAGCTAAGGCCTCGAAAACGATGACATGGGAAGCCGGGGCCATGAGAGCCTTTTGGCCGTAAGGCAGCCCGCTGGGGCCGTGCCCCAATGCCGGCATACCCCACTTCGATGTGTGAAATCCAGCTTCTATCCAACGGAGCGCTGCTTTGATCCATGGACGAACACGGTCATCGCCAGTTGCCAGGAGGTATTCAGTCATGAAAATCCCCGCATAGCTTGCCGCCCAAAACCCCAGGTTCCCGAACGACTCCGGGGTCGGAAACTTAACCATGAACCAATCCGCGATTTCGCCAATTGCCTGGTAGTCTTGGGGATCGCGACGTCCCAACAACGCCAACCCAGCAAAGGATGTTTGGATCCACTCATTGCCTCCGTTGGCCCAGAATCCCTTCTTGTTTCTCGTCCGTCGCACGAAACGGAGCAGATCGTCGTAGAACTGAGGAGTAACTTCATCGTCAAATGGAAACTCATTGGGGAGAGGCCGACGCTTGTTCAACTTGACGACTAACTTTTTTACATGAGTGCCACGCAGAACTGTCAGGCTCACTTGCAATCTCTGGGCGTCAAAGGCCGCTTCAGACGCACGTCCAAGAGCTGCTTCATGCCCGTGCAAAAACCAATCTTTCCCTGGTTTGCAAGAATTCACCGGCAACGGCCTGCCGGCGATCGCCAAAACGATGTCACCTGGCATGAGACCAGCCCTGGCCGCTGGTGACGATGCACGCACCGACACGACTGGAAGCGGGGCATGCTCGTGCGCTGTTTGCGACACAAAACCGAAAGTTCCGGAGTCAAGCCGATCGG
>JAJRYU010000382.1 GCA_024275615.1 Planctomycetota bacterium | reverse complement strand
TTTCCGTAAGTGAAAGCGTTCGTTCGAGGCTGATCCTTTGAATCTCCATAAGCGCATGCCGTAGTCGGTTGAGATGTCGGTTCCGTCGCGCTGTGCTCTCGGAATCCATGCTCTGTGTTGGTCGTTGTAAAGTTTCGAGAGCATTCACTGCTGACTCAAGCGAACGCAGTTCCTCTTTCTCAAGATTCCAAAACTCGACTGGCACCTTTGTGCGCTGCTCTCGAAGTGTTTCTTCATAGCCAACGCAGAGAGTCGTTCGAGAGCTGATATCCAGCCATCCTGACGCGGAAAGGAGCACAAAGATGGCGAGCGTGACCGCAGCGAATCGCAAGCCTTGATCCTTTTTTTCAGCTGGTCTCATTGGTGGAACCCGATTTGAGTTTCGTCCTGATCGACGGTCCGCCGCCGGAGGACATCCTGCATGGCTTCACGGAATTGGCGCATATTGACAGTAGGCTGTTCCTCGTCGCTCAGCTCAAGCAGGACTTGGACAGCATTTCGGAGCTCGCCGCCAGTGAGCGCAAACTGGTTGGCCAAGGACGTCAGGGCGACGCCGTCGAGGGTCAGTATTTCCTTCGTCATTGCCCTGAGTATCTTGAGCCGTGTCTGCGAGTCGGGTGTTTTGAATTCGAGACGTGCGGTCATGCGCCGGGCAAATGCCTCATCGATCTTCGAGATCGCCATGTTGGTCGTGAAGTAAACTGCGGCGCCTTGAAATGAATCGAGGAGGCTGAGGAGGTGGTTCGTGTGCCCGCGTTCCCAGGATCGCGTTGCATTGAGACGGCTTGTCAGAAATGCGTCGGCTTCATCGAGGATGATCAGCTTGTCGCCTCGCCGGGCTTCGTGAAACAGGCGCGTCATTGCCTTTTCTGTTTCGCCGACATGAGAATGAAGGAGTTCCCCCGCTGTTAGCTGGACGACCTTTAGGTCCAATTTTCGAGCAAGGGTCACGCCTGCCAGGCTCTTCCCTGTACCTGGTGGACCCGACGCAACAACGAGAGGTGGCCGATTCCCAAGGATTCGACGTGCAGCCCCGGTTTGTTTTGTCGAGATACGACGGCGTAGACGGCAGACCAAGCGCTCGAATTGCTGCTCGAGTGTGGGGGAGAGCAAGAGCGGCCGACTCTCGGGCTCTGTCGACATGAATCGGCATTTCTTGCCACGGCGTGACTCAGATCCTGGGAGGCCAAAGGCTTCTGAAGGCTTAGGATCCACTGCTTCTTCTGTTGTGTGTCCCAGTTTCTTGAGGCAGTCATCCGAGAACGCAGCGGATGAGCTGAGAGGTCCGCGTGGCCCGATTCGTTGCTCATTCTTGATACCGAGTGACGCAAGGCAACCACCAGGCTCGAACATTTTGAGCGCAAAGGGAAGGCGAGCCGCGCCAAACATGCCTACTTTCTGGACCAAATCCTCGACTGCAATCCCTCTTATCACCGCCGGGTATCTGTGGGCATCGTCGTCGAGCAGTCTCAGAATCGCCGCCGACTCGGGGAGGAGCCCAGCTCCGACAATCAGAGCACACAAAGGGTCATCAACTTGGCCACTGCGTTCTAAGCGCAAAAGGGCGCGGGTGAGCCTGCCGACATCATCAAGGCGACGGTGGAGGCGGGGCATGGTGCTTGAGTCTTGAGCACTCGCTTGCAACCGAATTGCAAGGGCACGAGAGAGTTCTCGGTAGTTGAAAGTCATCCTTTTCTCCTTCAGTCTGGAGGCATGCCAAGAGGACAAGGCCCTCAATGAAGGAGTTTTGGTCGCCAGATTTGGCGGCCGAATTCAACATGGCTTGTCGGAATCCAGTAAGTCCGAGGAGCGGCAGAACGCGAGTGATGCCGCAGAGCTGGATCAAGGCATCTATGTCATGGACGGATTTTTGTGGCACCAGGGCCTCTTTGCACTCTTGAGCTCATTTAGATGTGGCTCTTTGGCAACCCGGAACAAGGTCACACAGCATTGCCCCTCGGTTCTCCGGGAGTCAGCGCGATCTCTATGCATTTGTCGTTATCCGGCAAGTTCTGAATACTGCTGGAGCTCATGCCTGTTGCCCAAGCCAACTGATTCCTGACGTTCGGATTCTCGACCATGGTCTTGGCGATTTCGACGAGATGATTCTTGAGAAGCTTGGTGAAGCCTTCGACGAACCGAGGTGTTTCGGCCGTCTTGATCGCAGCAAGAGTTTCTTGCACAAGAGCAGTTTCGGGGAGCATCTTTTCCATTAATTCTCTGATCTGCTGTCGGTCAAGTTCTGAAGGAACTTGCCTCTCTACCTCCATGGCATTCTGGATGTTTGTTGGTGATTGGCCGACAAAACGGTCATCATGAAACAGCGCAACCTCCAGTTTTCGCATCATCAATTTCAGAGCCCGAAGTCGATCAATGTCTTCTCCTTCTGCTTCAAGACGTGAGAGCCAATAAAGCCCATCATCTAAGCCAGCCGGATCCTGCAAATTAAGTCTGATCGCGATCCTTTGGAGCTTCGTTGCCTGAACGCGGTAGTCACGGATGACAGCCTCCGGGTTCTGCCATTCAGACGACTCCTGAGCGACAAGGTCACGGGTAGTAGCCAGGATCGGAAAACGGCGAGGATTGATGAGCCGGAGAAACACGGTCACTGAGAATACGCTTGTTTTCGCAGCTGCAGATGTCATGCCCGCCGGGAGCAGGGCGCGAAGAATCTTCTCAGCAACAGCCCATGCTTTGAGTTCATTTCGACCAAGAAGCACAGCTGCGGGATCTTCGGTCTCCATAGGAGTATTGAGAAGTCATTCCCATGACTCGGAACTGAGCCGATAATCTACCTTATCATCCACACCGAGAAACGAATTCACCACATCGAAACCATCATGGCTGAAGGGCTCGATCGCCGCCATTTTGGACTCGTATTCACGCGGATTGCGTTCGCGCCATCGGTATTTCTGCGCCATTTGTCGAATGAGCAGCTTTTGTTGCATGATATTCCTTTCACGAAATGACCAGATCTTGGAGCGAAGAAGTGTCGTGCTTATGCCATCTCAACTCGCCCTGTCAAGAACTCGGTCGCCATATGTTATATTTATCTCAGAGCATAGAGCAGGGGGCGGATAATCTCGACCCTTGGCACCATGTCGTTACTAAAATGGTAGGGCATCGCCAGATCTGGCGGTGATCGACGTGAAGCTAAAGGGCGATCAGTTTGCCCAGTTTTTTTGCGCCAGATGAAACGGAGCCAAACTCATGCGTAGCACAAGACCACACGAAACCACAATAGGCGTACTCGGTGTTGATCTTAGCGACCGATTCGCAGGTACGCCGAGGTCCATTGATGTTTGTAATCTCAATGAACATCTCGGGGCCAGTTTTTGGACGTGGGAGTGGACACCGACGGACCGAGATCTTGACATCGGCGGTATCCTTGATGAAGTGAATGACGCCGATTGCGTGATGATTGATGGTCCACAGGGGCTTGCGCAGCATGGATCTGATCGTAGGCAATGCGAGGCCTTGACAAATGCTCCAGGGAGAACTCCTGATGAAATGGATCCCGCCGACACAAGACCATTTGCAGGCTTTGTCAGATCTGGGGTTGAGTTGTTTGCAGCCTTTCACGGCAAGGGCGTTCCGGTTTCTACGGTGGATTCAGGCTACAGAGAGGGAGTGAACGAGGTCTTTCCAGGGAATGCCTTTGTCGGCCTAGCGGGGCCAGGAGTCCGGTTACCCAGAAAGCGGTCGGTGTTGGGGCGTCAGCATCGTGCGGCCTTGTTGCAGGCTGCTGGTGTGCTCTTTCCGTCTACTGGACTGCCTTCTCATGATCAACTCGATGCATGCCTCGCCGCCCTGATTGGCGCCGCGGCTCGTGGCTACGTCAAAGGGTGGGGAGTTGAAGGTATTGGGGATCCGCTCCACGTCGACGCGGAAGGCCATCTGCGAGAGGGCC
>JAJRYU010000381.1 GCA_024275615.1 Planctomycetota bacterium | reverse complement strand
ATCTATTTCGACACTGGCGCGGCTTTGCATTGTGGCTTTTTCCTCTCGAGTCCTTGCACATTGATGATGGCAAGCTGGTTTTGCTGTCCGATGTCATGAGTTCCGGGGGTGATACCGAGCATGTGTTGCCAGGAGCATCATCGCCGCTCAGGATGGCCAGGACAAAAAAATATCAAGCGTGGACGGCCATGAATGTCGTAAGTATTTTGTTTTCAATTGTTTATGGTAATTTAGTTGGTTTGCATCCACCCTTTCTATCTGCTAAATAACCGTGCTATGTTGCAATGCCCAGGCGCACTCCGTCTACGGATCTGGCTTGGCGTACGTTAATACTGACAGAATAAGCACTTACAGGTAAGAGTTGAAGTTGTGGATGGGGCACAAGTCGAGAAAAACAAGATGGTTACGGTAACGCTACCCGACGGCAGTGAACGTCAGGTTACGCGCGGTACCACCGTTTTGGACTTTGCCGCCAGTATCGGCGCCGGGTTGGCAAAAGCGACCTTGGGTGCTCGCTTGAACGGTGACAAGGAGATCGTCGATCTTCGTAGTCCTTTGAACGCCGATTGCTCCATCGAGATCGTGACAACGAAGTCAGACGCCGGTCTTCACGTGATCCGCCACTCCGCTTCGCACATCATGGCCGACGCCATTCTCAGACTGTGGCCTGATTGCAAACTTGCCATCGGTCCTTCTACGGACCAGGGTTTCTATTACGATATCGATCTTGAGCACCGCATCAGCGATGAGGATTTACGCCGGATCGAAGCGGAAATGGCCAAGGTGATCAAAGAAGATACACCTTTCGAGCGCCATACTGTGGATCGTAGCGAGAGCCTCGATCGCTTCCGGAAGGCCGGTGAGATCTATAAAGTCGAGCTTATTGAAGGGTTCGACCCTGCGGATGAACTTTCAGTCTATAGACACGGCACCACAGCCTTCGAGGACCTGTGTCGCGGACCTCATGTGCCGAGCACGGGACATATCAAGGCATTTAAGTTGATGAAGGTCGCCGGGTCTTATTGGCGCGGCGATGAAAAACGTCAGGTCTTGCAGCGTATCTATGGCACCGCTTTTCCGTCGAAGAAAGAGCTCAACCTCTACCTTGAGCGCCTAGAAGAGGCCAAGAAACGAGATCATCGCAAACTGGGCAAGGAATTGGGACTATTCATGTTCCACCCGAGTGCGCCAGCGACTCCGTTCTTTTTGCCCAAGGGAACGGTGATCTACAACCAGTTGCAGGACTTCATGCGGAGCAAATACCTCGAGTATGGCTACGACGAGGTCATCACGCCGCAGATTCTTGACGTCGAGTTGTGGAAGCGGTCTGGGCATTGGGACAAATACAAAGAGAACATGTTCTTCACCTCGTTTGACAAAGCCGAGTACGGCGTCAAACCCATGAACTGTCCTACCCATGCTCTTATCTTTGGCTCGGCTCTGAAGAGCTTCAGGGACTTGCCACTTCGACTCGCGGACTTTGGCCGTTTGCATCGCTACGAGCGTTCTGGGGTCACCGCTGGCTTGACTCGTGTGCGTTCGTTCTGTCAAGACGACGCTCATATCTTCTGCCGCAACGACCAGATCGGTGACGAGATCTCTGCCGTCATCAAAATGTTGAATGAGGTCTACGAGACGTTCGGCTTCACGGACTTCAAGATTTACTTGTCCACAAGGCCGGACGTGAGCGTTGGCAGTGATGAAGTCTGGGAAGAAGCCGAACGTGGCCTCCGCGAAGCGCTGGCGGCCAACGACATTGCCTTTGAAGTAAACGAAGGTGACGGTGCTTTCTATGGTCCGAAAATCGACTTCGTTGTTTTTGATGCGCTACAGCGCGAATGGCAGTTAGGCACGGTTCAGCTCGATTTCAATATGCCCGAACGGTTTGATCTCGAGTATGTCAATAGCGAAGACACACGCTCACGACCAGTTATGATCCACCGAGCGATCCTTGGTTCCTTGGAACGTTTCATGGGCATTCTGATTGAACATTTCGGCGGGAATTTCCCACTTTGGTTGGCACCGGTCCAAGTGCGCGTCATTAACATCAGCGACGCTCAAAAAGACTATGCTCGTGAGGTAGTCAAGAAGTTGGAAGCCCATGGTGTTCGTGTCGACACTGATTTCGGAAACTCTCGAATCGGAGGTAAGATTCGAGATGCACGCAACGCACGTTTACCTTTCATCGCCGTCATTGGCGAAAGAGAAAAAGAAAATGACTCGGTCGCTGTTCAAGCCCATGGAGGGGTCGATCTTGGTCCGAGTCCAGTTGATGATTTTTGTCTCATGCTGCAAGAGAAGATTGCCGCACGAGAAATTTGAAAAGCGGAATGGTCCGCAAGTTTAAGGAGAGCCGATGATTCTGGAGTGTAATTCTTGAGACGCCGTCAAATGCGTGGACCTCCCCCAGGTCCAAGGCAACGCATCAATCGTATGATCCGGGTTTCGCCTTTGCGGGTGATTGGGGCCGATGGTGAATTAGTAGGAGTTGTTTCACGCGATCAAGCTTTGGATTTGGCACGGGAAGCCAATCTGGACTTGGTAGAGATTTCTCCTGATGCACAGCCCCCGGTCTGCAAGTTGATGGACTACGGCCGCTTCAAGTATGAAAACAAGAAGAAGGCACAAAAAGCCAAATCAAAGCAGCACAAAGTCCAAGTGAAAGAAATTCGGTTTCGACCGAAGACCGACACGCATGACATCGAGACCAAGGTCAACAAGGCCAGGAAGTTTCTCGAAGATGGCGACAAGGTTCAGTTCACTGTGATTTTTCGCGGCCGCGAAGTGACTCACCCGGAGATCCCTATGGCGATTCTCCAAGGTGTAGTCGAGGAGCTCGGAGAGCTCTGCAAAGTAGAGCGCGTTCCCAAAATTGAGGGACGTCGCATGACGATGATCGTTGCTCCTGTTAGCAAGAAGTGACGGTTAGCGTTTTGACGGGTCAACTCGCTCGGTGCGAGGCGGCCCACCTGGATAGAAAGGATCGACAATGCCGAAGATGAAGACCAACCGCTCGGCAAGGAAGCGGTACAAATTGACCAAATCGGGCAAGGTCCGTCGCTATCGTGCTTTCAAAAGCCATATGCGTCAGACTAAGTCACCCAAACGCAAGCGGGCGCTCCGTCGCCCCTTGATCATGTTTGAGGGTGATGCACGGGTCGCACGTGAGATGATCGGTAAGCGCAAGCGCTGATTGATCTCGTTATGTGGGGCCTAAGACACAAGGTCGAAGGCCCCGGGATGTTTGTGTCCTGAAACGACAAACCCGCTGCTAAAAGAGCGAGCGGATAGGAGTTTAGAGCAATGAGAGTTACCAACGCCGTCCCACGGCATAAGCGCAAAAAGCGCATCCTGAAGAGAGCGAAAGGTTTCCGCGGTGGACGCGGCAAACTTCTTCGCACCGCGAAAGAAACAATCATTCGGGCGGACGTCTTCGCCTATCGCGACCGGAAGACAAGGAAGCGCGAGTTTCGTCGCCTCTGGATTACCAGAATTTCTGCTGCGACTCGCATGAATGACATGAGCTACAGCCAGTTCATTAATGGATTGCTGAAGGCTGAAGTCTCACTTGATCGCAAACAGCTCGCCGAGATTGCCGTGAGCGACCCTCAGGGATTTACCAGCTTGGTGGAAACTGCCAAGGCTGCTCTTTGAGGAATCGGATTCGATGAGGAGGCCTGGCAGCGAAAACCTGCCAGGCCTCTTTTCGTTATTCAACAGAGCCTTACCGATTGGATCGATGATGGTGGCTGGGAGCAAACATGAAGCCAATTGAAGACATGAGGAAGCAAGCGCTCGAAGAACTGGCTGGCGTTAAAGATGCCACTGGTTTGGAAGCGTGGCGCATCAAATACCTGGGCAAGAAGGGGCCGGTTCAGGGCTTGATGAAAGAGCTCAAGAATCTGCCAAAAGAGGACAAGCCGAAGTTTGGACAGCTTGTTAACCAACTCAAAAGCGAGCTCAATGACGCCTTCGGTTCCGCCAAGGAGAAACTTGGCGCTGCCCCGATGCGCTCAAGTGGTCGCTTTGCTGACCTGACCTTGCCAGGAATTGCGCCTTTGGTTGGTACGCGCCACCCCATCACTCAGATGATGGAACAAATGATCTCCTGCATGAAGTCACTTGGTTTTGAAGTGGCTGAAGGTCCAGAGATCGAAGACGAATTTCACAATTTCAACGCTCTCAACATCCCCGAAAACCACCCTGCGAGGTCAGAAGCTGATAACTTCTATCTTTCCGACGATCAGCTTCTACGCAGTCAAACTTCCACTGTGCAGATCCGAGTCATGGAGAAGCGCAAACCGCCGCTGCGAATCATTGCTCCAGGGCGCGTCTACCGTCCCGATACTGTTGATGCCAGTCATCACTACATGTTCCACCAGATCGAAGGATTGGCCGTGGACCGCGGCCTCACCATGCGCGATCTGAAAGCGACTTTGATCCAATTCTTCGCCGGCCTTTTCGGCGAGGACTTGGAAATCCGTCTACGCCCCAACTTCTTTCCATTCACTGAACCCAGCGCCGAGGTCGACGTTGCCTGTCCGTTTTGCAAAGGATCTGGTTGCTCGACTTGCCAGCAAAAGGGATGGATCGAAATGGGCGGCTGCGGCATGGTTGATCCCAACGT
>JAJRYU010000380.1 GCA_024275615.1 Planctomycetota bacterium | reverse complement strand
CCACAGTCTGGGACGAAACGGGCTCGCCTTGAGCAAAGACAGTCCATGGTATCATTAAGAATAGGATGATCAGCCAACGAAACATGAGGAACCTCGTGCCGCACCGCCCCCGCAGTGGGGGCTCTATTGCGCTGTTATCGGCCGTTGTGCTTCTTGAGATTGACTGTTTCTCTTGCCAAAGATCCCTTGAATAAAGACCCAACCGAGTCTTCCTAACGTTTTCGTGGGATCCCAAGAGTGACAGGTTTCATGACACGAATGACTGGAAAGTCGCCACCTATTTTCAAGTTCTCGTCGAACATGTTCCAAGTCGTTAAGCCATCTTCCGCCATAGGTTCCAGCAAATAGACAATCAAGTTCCCCAAAGGATGAGCCGTGGACACGATCATCATGTCCTTCCCCACAGTGAGCTGCTCTGCCCTAGAGGTGACATTGATCTTCGCCTGTTTATGATGCTGATAGGCGCGTTTGGCGAACTGCAAGTTGTCGATGCGATAGATTTCTGCTGCCACAACTTCTTGCTCAGGAACCGGCTGCGCTTCAATACCATGCTGGCGCAGCTTCTCTGTCAACTTCTTCATGGATGCTGGGTAGACATAACTCGTGGGACGCACGACTTCCAAAGACGGTTCATAGGCCCCCCAATGCTCCAACTTATAGTCGCGTTTCACGGTCGTGGGCCGCGGGCGGCTGCCCTTGGGGGCCCCTTCAGCTAGCTTTTCGACCCAGCCACGCAAGACGATATCCTGGTCGATCCGCGCCACCTTGGCACGAATGGCAACTTTGTTCTGAGACTTGGGGTTGGCACCCAGGGCGATCGTTCGGCTGCGAACACCAGTAACGAGTCTTTCAAATTCAGCCCGGTAAAGTGAAGCGTAGCGCAGCAGATGCTCGCAGAACGCCTTGGTGCACAAGACTCTGTCCTTGTAGGACGCATACTTGTACGCCTCCGTGAGAATCGAAACGATACCTCGAATCCCGCGAGCGCGGGTTCCAAATCGTGGCCGACCTTCGTAGGTTGTCCAACGGGTCTTCTCGCGATTGTAGTTGCCATAAAAGGTTGTCTTGTAGCCGGTTTCCGCCTCAAGGCTCTTACTTATGGCAGGCAAGTAGGTTTTGCGCACAAAGTCAATAATGCTGGCATCACCAGCCGGGTTGACCGGTCCATCAAACGTCAGAGTGTTTTGGTGATAGGAGCCATTCGTTGTGTGCGTATCAATGGCCACGTAGGGATCCCATTCGACCAGCAGCTTGGTGAGTGCTTGGGCTTCAGGGCTATCAAGCTTCGTATTGTCTCGATTCAGATCGTAGCCTTGCGCAGTTGGTCTCTGCCCCATTCCCTCGATCGGGCCAGCTTGCCCCGGCCGATTGTCCTTCTTCATTCTCTCATTGCCGTCCGGGTTGTAGATCGGAGCGATGAGGATGACGAGGTTCTTGAGCAAAGGGTGGTCCTTCCTAGTGGCAATCTCCCGGGCTAGGATTTGCAGAGCTTCTTTGCCGCAACATTCTCCCGAGTGAATACCACCTTGGGCATAGACAACCATCTTGCCACTCCTTTTCGCTTCGGCAGGACTTGCAACCGGAGGGTCGGCGAGGACCAGCAATGGCATGACCCGCCCTTCGGACGATTTCCCCATCTCCAACAAACGAACAACGTCACTCATCTTTTCGAGTTTCTTGCAGAACTCCATCACCTGGGCATGCAAACCCGTTGCCCGCCAATGGCTCGATTCGGCGACGCACAGCAATTTGGGATTCGTTTCTTGTTCTTCCTGGGCACAGAGGAACGTCGAGGGTCCCGATTGAAGAACCATGGCGCAAAAGAACATCACGTTGATTAGGACTCTTTTCATGAATTCTTCCTCGTTTTTCTTACTTGATCGTTCTCTTGTGGACGAAAATAGAATGAAATGGCTGTCACATGGGGCAGCGGACACAGTTCATGGACGATCTCACAATCTCTTTGCTCTTCGGAATTGTCTATAGCGCGATCGGCATGGGCTACACCGTCTATGGCAAAAAACAAGCGCACTGGATTGCCTTCTTCTCGGGCGTCGGACTGATGGTCGCCCCTTACTTCACCAACAACGCTATTATTCTTTTGCCCGTGGGTATTCTCTTGATGGCGGCTCCATTCGTCCGTCGTCACTAGGTTAGTCATCCCCTCCGAGCGGTCGATACTTGACGCCCAGGTATTTCAGACGCCGAAGATGTGAATTTAGCCGAGTCAAAAATCCATCCCAGTCTCGACAATTCCGCCGCGACCATGTGCGCTCAGCCAAGGCAGACGCCCGGGGATAGACCATGAAATCCACTTGGTCTCGCGACGGGATGTACTCCGTCCAGAGATTACCTTGG
>JAJRYU010000379.1 GCA_024275615.1 Planctomycetota bacterium | reverse complement strand
GTTTGGTTCAGTCGCCAAGTGCGCTGGCCGTAACGCCGTCGGTGTCATCATGACGGGAATGGGGAAAGACGGCGCCGAAGGTCTACGAAAGATGAAAGACGCAGGGGCCAGAACAATCGCCCAAGATGAGGCAAGTTGTGTTGTTTTCGGCATGCCCAAGGTCGCCATCGAGCTTGGCGGTGTTGATCAAGTCGGAGGTCTTCAAAGCATCTCTCAAATGATCGTCGAAGCCGTCGAAGAGAAGCCCCTTAGAAAATCACGAATACCAAGAGCAGTGGGCGGAGGCGTTCCAAATGATTGACGAGACTATCCCTCAGACCTTAGATGCCATCTTTTCGGAATTCATCATGGCGGATGAATCGAGTACGGAAGAATTCGTACGAATCATAGCCGCCTATGACCTAATCGATTCGGCGATTCACGAGAACTTCAAAGAAATCGAAGTCCACCATGTTTGTCGAGAAACCAAGGTTCTTCTTGAACTTATTGCCGCTGGAGAATGCCGAACTCCCAAGAAGTCCTTTGAAGTAGTTGGCGAAGCTATGGCAGTAATGCAGCTTTTGCTTCAAGAGAACGCCAGCCCCGGAGATGTGCACATGCCTGTATTTGATCAAACAAATAGCGAAAATGGTGAGGCCTCCCCTCAAGATCCAGCTCTCTCAGAGGCTGAGGCCAAAGTTGATGAAGAAGAGCTAAACTTGGACGAACCATATGAACTGGCTGCTTTCCTTGCTGACTCAGAGATGGCCATGGACTTTTTGTCTGAGTCTGTGGAGCACATTGAGCAAGTTGATGTTCATCTGCTAACCCTTGAACACAGCGCCGATGACAGTGAGACTCTGAATGCTGTCTTCCGGGCTTTTCATACGATTAAGGGACTCTCAGGTTTCTTTGGTCTGACCTACATTCAAGACTTTGCTCACGTTGCAGAAACACTGCTTGACAATGCCCGGAACGAAATCATTGTTCTCGAAGGCCTCTATCTCGACTTGACATTCGATGCCAACGAATGCCTCAAGAAGGCTATCGCGGAGCTCCAGAGCGCCATCGAAGGTGGACAGAGCATTTATCCCAACGCCGAAATGCTGGGGGTACAGAAAAACCTGCATTTAGCCGTTGACGCTATCGCCAACAACGAAAGCGCGCCGACACAAGAGCCTGTAGCCCCGGTGGTGCAGGTCGAAGATCCCCCTAGCGTCGAAGATGAATCCCCGAGCGCGCCTGAAGAACCCACAAAACCCGAGCAAGAAGTTCCGATCACCACAAGTCCCGAAGTTGCGTCGGCTGACGTGAAACCGGCAGCTCCAAAGGAGAAGTCGAAAAGTCCGAAGGCCGCCAAGAAACCAACGGAACCCGAGAATAGCAAGGCGAAAGTCGTCGTCCGCGAGACCATTCGCGTGGACGCCATGCGTCTCGACGTCTTGATGGAATCTGTTGGGGAGTTGGTCATCGCTGAGGCCATCCTCACCGAATCCGATGAGATGAAGAGCATTCAATCGACAAAGATTGAATCGCTCCTCGGGCACATGGAGAAGATCACCCGTGAGCTTCAGTCTATGGCGATGTCCTTGAGGATGACGCCGATTCGGCCAACATTTCAAAAAATGGCTCGCTTGGCGCGCGATGTGGCCAAGAAGCTCGATCGAAAAGTTGATTTCGTAACCGCGGGCGATGACACAGAATTGGACAAGTCTGTGGTCGATGCTCTCGGCGACCCACTCATACACATGGTCCGCAACGCCATCGATCATGGTCTGGAAAAAACAGTCGAAGATCGCATCGCAGCTGGAAAACCGGAAGCGGGTCAAGTTGAACTTCGGGCCTTTCACCAAGGTGGCAACATTGTCATCGAGATTGAAGACGATGGACGCGGTATGAATCGCGACGTCATCCTCAAGAAGGCCATCGAGAATGGTGTTGTGACTGATGGCGACGGCCTCTCAGATCCTGACGTCTTCGGACTTATTTTTGCGCCCGGATTCTCGACGGCTGAGACAATTACCGATGTTTCAGGTCGAGGTGTCGGCCTTGACGTTGTCAAGCGCGGCATCGAAGCGTTGAGAGGAACGGTCGAAGTTGACTCTGTGCGTGGCAAAGGCACCGTATTCACCATGCGGCTTCCGCTAACCTTGGCGATTATCGAAGGGATGGTCGTTCGTGTGGGTGATCAGAAATACATCGTCCCGACTCTCTCGATCGTGAGGATGCAGAAATTCGATCCGGACGAGATTTCGACAGTACTTGAGACCGGGCGTCTCCTATCGGTCGGTAACGAATTGGTTCCCGTCTACCGCCTTTCCCACGTGTTTGGGATGTCAGCTGGTAAACAATCCGAATCAATGGAATCTGTCATTATCGTAGAGGGCAATCGTCGGCGGTATGCCTTCGTCGTCGACGAATTGATTGGCCAAAGGCAAATTGTGATCAAAGGTCTCGGCCACGTTATGGGCAGTACCGAAGGTCTTTCCGGCGGCGCAATCATGCCCGATGGGCGAGTTGGTCTCATTGTCGACATCACAAGTCTGGTAAAACTAGCGGAGTCATCGGCAGCGACTCCTGTGCTCTGAGGAGGACACAATGAAACAAGCAGTACCAACCGGCGTCGAAAGGTTCTTTGCCGAAGATGAGATCATCGTCAGCAAGACTGATGTCCATGGTGTCATCACCTACGCCAACCAGGTATTCCTCAAAGTCGCGGGCTATTCTGAGTCTGAGGTCATCGGAAAACCACACAACATCATTCGTCATCCGGATATGCCGCGATGCGTCTTCAAACTGCTGTGGGACACCATTAGCCAAGGTGAAGAAATCTTCGCGCTTGTCATCAATCTCTGCAAGAACGGCGATCACTATTGGGTCTTGGCTCATGTAACTCCAACATTCGATGAGCGCGGGAAGATTGTCGGCTACCACTCAAGCCGCCGCGTCCCAGAACCAAGTGCTGTGACGCTGATAAAGTCGATATACCAAGAGCTTCTTGCTGTTGAAAACTCGAATCCGTGCAAGAGCGAAGGAATGGCTCGCTCTGGAGCTGCTCTGATCGAGAAATTGGAGAGCCTCAACATCACCTACCCGGAATTCATTTTTAGCCTCGTGTGAGAAAACCATGTCAACTCATCAAAGCGAATTGGTAGAAGGAAACACTCAGGCCCCTGATATCGATCGGGAACATAAGATCGAGAATGTTCTCCGTTGTATGGCTGAAGTCTGCTCCCGAGCGGCTACCGGAGACTTGGAAGCCAGGATCATCGGAATCAATGATGACGGGATCCTCGGCGAAGTTCAGCACGCAATCAACCATATTCTCGACATGACCGACGCCTTTGTGCGCGAATCAAGAGCAGCGCTTCAACACGCCAGCGAAGAGAAGTTCTATCGCCGGGTCATGCTCAAGGGGTTCCACGGCAGTTACGTACATGCGGCAACAGCGATCAATGCAGCCACGAACTCAATGAAAACGGAGTTCGATACGCGGGCGAAACGAAACACGGAAGCCAACAAGTTCGAAAAGACTGTTCAAGATGTAGTTGAGTCTTTAGTCGCATCGGCGAGCGAAATGGAATCGTCGGCATCGGATCTTGCTGAGAATGCCGAGAGCACCGGATCACGCATGGTACTTCTTCAGAATCACTCATCTGAGCTTGAATCTGACGTTCAAAAAGTCGCTGGTTCTACAGAGTCGTTTGCCGATGCCAATGAGAGCATCCAAGACAAAGTCGCCCAATCCGCCAGAGCGGCGGATGTCGCCGGTGAAAACATCGAAGAGGCTGCAAACATCATCGGCGAGCTGGAATCTTCATCAAAAGAAATAAACGATGTTGTCAAACTCGTGGAGATGATTGCTCGCCAGACGAATCTTCTGGCCCTCAACGCCAGCATTGAAGCGGCTCGAGCTGGTGATGCTGGCCGCGGGTTTTCGGTCGTTGCCAATGAAGTCAAAAACTTGGCAGATCGTACTGGGGAGGCCACGACCGAAATCAGCGGCATGATTGCCACGGTTGTCAGCGGGACTTCGAGGGCCGTCAAGGCGGTTACGAGTGTGTCAAACACCATCGATGAAATGTGTGAGTGCTCCGAGAAGGTCTCAGCGGACGTCACTGAACAGGGAAATGTCACTGCGAACATCGTTTCTGTCTTGCAAGAGTCGGCGAAGAAGACGACGGACGTGAGAAATGGCGTGGAGCTGGAAACTAAGGTGGCAGAAAAGAGTCGGGCCGCAGCCGCCATGATTCTTGAATCAGCATCTGACCTCACTGAAGTAGCAAATCAATTGCAAGTTGCTCTCAAATCGTTCATGGAGAAGCTTCGCTCCTAGACCAGTGCTTTTTCACATCCCTTGCATAGTAGAATCAACTATGCAGATTCCTCGAAATTCTTCCGAATAAACTCATAGACTCATGAGGCCGTAGCGGGATTCGTTACCTCATCTGGAACACCCGCCAAGACTCTCCTGTCCAGCCAAGTGATGTTCATCCACCCGATTTGCCCGATGACTCGCGGGCGGTCGGGTGGGCCTTTTTTTTGCATCACGCCATTCAGAGTTTCTTTGGTATGACCGCTTGGCGACGCGAACTAGATGACGCCCACTTCTTTGAGAATAAGAACCAAGACGGCGGCAGCAAATGCTGTGGTTGTCAGGGCCAGCCACTTCCATTTGCTTGGTAGCGATGTACCCAGAGACTCATCAGCTCTTGCGGCGTGGAGGCTTTCGCACCATTGGTTCACGGTGATGCGCCCCTCAAGGATCAGTTTCTCACCCGGGTGTTGATTCTCGCGGCTACATGCTTGCCACAAGTGCTCCGCGGTGCCTGGTCTGATAGTTTTTTCGCGAACGAGGAATTCTAAGGCAGCTCGATAGTGCCCCCGGTCAGGTTCGTTGAGTTTGTCATCACGATCAG
>JAJRYU010000378.1 GCA_024275615.1 Planctomycetota bacterium | reverse complement strand
CTTCAGGTCGGTTAGCCAATCCGAAAGCGATATGGCCTTCCAAGCTGGCAGTTGAAACCGAAGGCAACTTGGGGAATTCGTGGATCTCATCGGCGGTAATGCGCCAGGGGGCACCATCTTGATCTCGCAAATAGAGGGAGAGACCAATGGCTGCTCTTTCGAAAGATCGTTTGGCGGCAACAAGGAGCGCCTGACGCGCAACGATGAGTCGTTCGTTGTCGGTCAAGGTTATCTCTGGTGTCTGACCGAGGGCGACTGTCTCCCTCAGGGAGTCTCTTCGAGATTGAGCCAGAGCCAGCAGATCTCGCGCAACGTCGATTTTTTGTGTGGTCGCAATGCATTTCCAATATGCCGACGTCGCCTTTAAGTAGAGGGCAACTCTTTCTTCATGAACGACAGGATCTGCGCGATCTAACTCGATGCGCCGCTTCCAGAGTTCGGCGCGCCGGGCGTCAATTGAATTGCCTTTCAAAAGCGGGACCTCGACGCCGAAAAAGAATTCTCCCCCAGCGTTCGTGTCGATATCACCATCGTAGCTACCAAAGTCTCCCAATGCGTATCGGTAGCCGCTTTGAACTTTTGCTCCCCAAGTTTCGAGAGGCTGCGTGACACTGAAGTCGAGGATATTGTGTTCATAGAATCCTTCGACCTTGTTCTTGGTTTCGAGTCCGACGACAGTGTCGAACCTTCCTTCGGCAGCGAGAAGCCTGGCGGCCGCCGCATCGATTTCCAGGCGCGCGGCATGGAGACCGGGGAAGTGGTCTTCAACAGCCTTCAGCACACGACTGAGCGTAACCCGACTATTCTCCCAAGCCGCGGATTCCTCAGCATGAGCTGTCGCCGGAGGCAATTCACTTTTGGCCATGGTCATAGCCTCATCTCCTGTGCGTTTGGGAGAAGGTGCTTGGGCTGCGAAGATTTCAGATAGGTCTTTTGGGACTCGTGGTGCTTTTCTCACAACAGGAGGGCTGTAGGATGCACACCCCGTGGCCAATATGAGAACCGCTCCGAGGACAAGAATTGTTCTCACGCTCACTTGCCACTCCCCGACTTAGAATCTCTTGTGCCAGGAGGCGTACTTAGAGAAGGAGGGAATCCGTTGAGCTGTCTCCAGATCTCGAATCCAAGTTTGACTTCGTCCAAGAGGACCCAGCCCTTGACTTGAACACCGCGGCGCAAGAATCGCCGCTCCGGCCAAGCAACATCATTCGGGTCGGGCTTGACGAGAAGCCTAAAACGCCCGTTGCCGTCATCTTGTGCGTCGACCATGGCGACAAGGCCGCCAAAAGTTCCGCGAGCCACACTCGGCCAGCCAACGAACTGAACAGCTGGCCATACTTCGAACTGCAATCGAACCGAGCGCCCGGGGCTCACCAGGGGTGCATCGTTTCCTTCCAACCACAATTCAACAACGAGTTCGTCCGAATCTGGAACGAAACGTAAGAGGACGTCACCTTTCTTGACCAGCTGAGAGTACGTGGTGCCGTCGATCCTCGAAACCATGCCGTCGCGCGGAGCCACAATGCGTTGGGTTCCCTGGCGGCCAGATTTTGTTAGTGCGTCCTGGACGTCTTTTTCTGCTGCCGCGGCTTTGGCAACCGCCTCTTGGTGCTTGCTGGATGCTTGTTCAAGTTTGGCCTGCAGCTCGGTTCTGGTTTTCTCGATAGACGACTTTTTCGCTGACTCTTGTTCTCGCGCCATTTGCAATTTGGCTTCCGACTCTTCAACTTTCGCAATCGCTGAGTTGGCATTGGCTTGAGCTTTTTGCATCTTCAACTGGGACGTCAGTTTCTTGGCGTAGAGCCGCTGTTTACGTTCGCTGTCGAGGACTTTTTGCTTGCGATCGGCCCGGGCGGCGAGAAGGAATTGCTTTGCCGCCAACACCTTTTGCGTTGCCATGCTCAATTCAAGTTGGGCGACGGTGACCGCTAGGTCTCGCGATTCACCGAGACTGGCGACTTGAGCTTTCAGGAGGTCGGCACTCACTCTGGCGGCTTCTCGTTTCTCCCTTGCCAAGGTCACTTGTTGCTCGAGCCGGAGGGCATAGTTTGGATCGAGGTCCGACATCTCAATCATGATTTGTCCGGCCTTGACACGTTCACCTTCCCGGACAAGAACTTGTGAAACTCGTCCAGTAACTGGGGCAGGAATTGACTGAACGCGATCAATTGGATCAAGAGCCATGATCCGACCTCTGCCAGCAACGTTTTGCCGCCAAGGTGCGAGGAGAAGAAAGATCGGCAGGCCGATGACCACAAGAATGGCGAGTTTTGCCGCCTTGCGGGTTGCCCGAGGAGGAGGGACAAGGTCGTTTTCGTGGAGCTTAGGGACGGTTTTTGTCACTGCGGTGTTCATTTTGGAGCCTTCTCGGTGACAGGCAAGTGGATGCGTTGGTCGCACCTCGAAGCGATGTCTTCAGCACTCGTGACGATGATGAGGCTGCATTGCTTGAGGTTTGCTTGCAAAGCATCCATGACCTCTTGTCTTCCGGTCTTGGAGAGATTGTCGAGCAGGTTGTCGATGAGCAAAAGGCGTGGGCCTGAGAGGAGGACACGGGCGATGGCGATCCGTCCCGCTTGGCCGGACGAAAGTGGTGCGCCAGTCGGCAATAATTTTGTTGCGAGCCCGTCGGGAAGATCAAGCATTTGGTCGAGGAGCCCGACAGATTTCAGAGTCCTTTGCACATCGTTGATACTGAGATTGCTGCGGCCCAACATCAGATTGTCTAAGATCGTTGCTTCCAGGAGACTGGGTTCGGATGCGAGTGCCACCTCTTGGCGAAACGTACCGAGTGTAATGTCGGCGATGTGGATCCCATCGTAGATGATGCTGCCGCTCTTTGGTCGACGCAAACCAAAGATTGTTTCGAGGAGGAAGGACTTGCCTGCGCCGTGGGGGCCAAGAATGGCAAGAGACTGGCCCGCTTCCAATCGAAATGAAATCGACTCCGACTCCCCCGATTGACTCGGCTTGATAGCGACCGTTTTCACTTCTAGACTCGCTGGGCCGCTGGGGGGAGCTGCTGTCAAAGCACCAATCTCCGGCTCCATCT
>JAJRYU010000377.1 GCA_024275615.1 Planctomycetota bacterium | reverse complement strand
TTGCTGGATTGTGCCAGACAACGCAAAGACCTGAATGTGACAATTTCCCCAAGCGCCGCTTCCACAGTGCTGCCCGAAACGCGTTTGCTGCCTGTTTTTCTTGTTGCTGACAAGCGATCAAGATGAGCCAGTTCCCTCTCCAGATCAAGAATTTTTGTTTTCCTATTTCTGGGCAGTCTTTCGATGTTTCAAGGGTACTATACCGGCAAAGAGCCATCACAAAGAATAGAAGCTAAAGATGACAACGCGGGGCGAAGATTTTGTAACCCTTTGGTCCGCTTACAAATAGCTCTCGCAGAAGTGTTCGACATTTAAAAGCGACCAGATCAACAAGCGCCGATTCTGCTTTCCCTCCAAGTGTTGGTTCACCATTTCACGAACGGTCTTTTGATCCATATAATTCCAAATCTGGGCAGAGTTGGAATCGATAACTTTTCGCACATAGTCGATACTCTCACCCTTAAACCAACTGGCATCGGGTGCTGAGAAGCCCTGCTTTTCTCGATCGACAACTTCTTTGGGCACGTGTCGCTCCATGGCCTTGCGCAGTAGGAGCTTGCCGTCCTTGGCCTTTTGGAAGTAACGGGCGGTCTTTACGCCCGGTTCGTTCTCATCGAGCGCCACAACTTCATCGAGTTTGCCAAGTTTCAAGCGGGCGGGCAGTTTCATGGCAAAGTCCACGAGGTCGTTATCGAGGAATGGCACCCGTGTTTCGAGAGAGTGCGCCATGGAGAGTTTGTCTTCCACCACTAGAAGACCATGCAGGAAGGTCTTCGCTTCCAGATAAAGCGAGTGGTTGACGTAATCCTCGGGGCGGGTGAGTTGGTCGGCATGGGTGGCGAAGATGTCGCGAAAAATATCGCGGGTCCAGACGTGACTTACATCATCCCAAATTGGTGAAAAGACCTTGCGCAGGTCCCGGTTGGGTATCAAACGCTGCCAGAAGACATAGTACTTGTCGATATAGTGCTCGAAATCATCATTCACCACAGCACGGTAGTAGCGCCATGGATAGCCGCCAAAAAGCTCATCGCCGCCAGTTCCGGCCAACACAACCTTGTTGAACTTGCTTGCGAGCTGAGCAACATAATAGTTGGGGTAGCTCTGCCCCACACGCGGCTCTTCCAGATGCCAGGCAAGTTTGGGAAGGCAGCGCTCCATGTCACCGGCCTTTAAAACCATCTCATAGTGTTCAGTCTTAAAGGCGTAGGACATGCGTTCGGCGGCGGCTCGTTCGTCGAAGTTGAGTTCAATTCCTGATGCCGAGGAGAGGTCGAACCCGCAGGTGAAGGTGCGCATGTAGTCGAGTGAGCGCGCCGCAACAGCGGTGACGGTCCCTGAATCCATGCCGCCGGAGAGATAAGCGCCAACGTCTACGTCTGAGACCAATTGGCGGTTTATCGCCTGCTGCAAAAGATTGTCGAGTTCCTCCAGATAGTCTTCATCCGAGCGCGCCTGCGTCGGCTCCTCAAAATGATAGTCCCAATAGCGCACAATCTTAGGGGCACTGTTGCCATTCTCGCTAGCTGATAAGGTTGCGTAGCAGCCGGGCGGCAACATACGCACACGCTTGAGCAAAGTCCGATTGGTGAAAAAGTTCTGGAAGGTAAAATATTCCAGCAGACCCTCACCATCCATTTCAGCAGTAAAAGAAGGGTGGCTCAAAAAGGCCTTGTTTTCAGAGGCGAACAAGAAACTATCGCCCGTATCTGCATAGTAGAGCGGCTTGATACCGTAGCGATCGCGCACAAGAGTCAGGCGTTTTTCTTCGCGATCCCAAAGGGCGAATGCGAACATGCCATTCAGCTTGTCGAGAGCGCCCATTCCCCACTCTGCAAGGGCGTAAAGCAGCACTTCGGTGTCTGTGCGGGATTGAAACTGATAGCCTTTTGCACGGAGTTGGGCTTGAAGTTCGCGATAATTATAAATCTCTCCATTGTAAGACAGTACGTAACGCCCGTCGATGGTCTGCATGGGCTGCTTTCCAGCCTCTGACAAGTCTATGATCGAGAGCCGTCGATGCCCCAGGCCAATGTTGCCCTCGATCCAATGACCTTGACCGTCAGGCCCACGATGACTGATTGCCAGTGTCATCGCCCGCAGTGAGGGCGGTGAGACGGGCCCACGGTTGAGATTGAGTATCCCTGCGATACCACACATTTCGGGGCACTTTCCAATTTAAGGTCAAAGACATGATCGGGTGAAAGGAACGAAAACTAGGAGCGAGCTTTTGCACGGCGGGATTCAACTTCGGATTTGTGTGATGCACGCCAAGCGATTAATTTTTTCAACCCCTCTTCAAGAGGTATCTTGGCTTCGAACCCAATCTCATCGCGCGCACGTACTGCCGAGCCGATGCGGTTGCGCACCAAAGTGGCCTGAGATCGTTCCTTATATTCGATGGGTTTGTTACAACCGGTAAGATTGACAAGCATCTCGGCAAGTTCCTTGAGCGAGGTCCGCTTACCAGTGCCGACATTGTAAAAACGCGCCACAGTGTCTGCCTTCATGGCACAGACATTGGCTGCGCCACAATCTAGCACCGAGACGAAGTCAAATG
>JAJRYU010000032.1 GCA_024275615.1 Planctomycetota bacterium | reverse complement strand
CACGCCACGAGCAGTGAAAAAAGAGCAGACACTGAGTCGCAGGCTCGTTGGGAGGCGTGCCCAATTCGACGTTGTGGGTCTCGGTCTTGTCTTCCAGGCGGGCATCTGGTCGAAGCCGACATGCGAGTACGAATCCATGTATCGCGCAGTCTCAGGTCCGACTCGACCAGATGAGGTCGTTAAGCTCGACTTCAAACTACCGGAGGCGGCGGAGCGTGCTGTCCTCCGGTATCGCGCGGTAAATACACAGGGCGAACCGATCGCAGACACGGATTTTGTGTGTGAGATCTGGCCGAAAGGAAAGTCCCGCGACCAGAGCTCGTTCGGGAGTGGCCGCACGGACAAGAAGGGGCAGTTTCGCGTTGGAATCGGTCGCAGGTCTCTCGAGCTCTTTCACAAGTGGGATGCAGATCTGAAATTAGAAACCATGCTGGCGGAAAGCAAAGCGACCTTCGAGATCCTACATCCCCATCCGGGATTCCAGGACCTCGGCGAGATCAAGACGTCCCGCAACCCCATCGTTCTCACCGGTCGCGTCGTGTCACCAAGAGGCGAGCCTATCGGGGGTGCGACAGTGGAGTTCAATCCAATCCAGGAGAATCTCGAACTTGGGGCACAGGTCGGGCTTTTCTCTTTCTTTCGTGACAGCGTCAAATGCGACGACATGGGACGTTTTGTGTGGCGCGACGACTATGCATCCGCGAACCGGTATGCGATCACTTTGAAGGCAGAGAAGTGGTACAGCGAGCGGCAAGAAGCCGACAGAGGTGACCGAGAGATTAAGATCGTCGCCCGTCCGCTCGCTGGATTCATAGGCCGAATCGAGGTCGTCGGAGCAGGGCCGATATCCGGACTCCATGTCCAGATGCATAGGAGAAGCAACGACGGTATCCCACTCTATTCGGACTGCCAGACTTTCATCCCGGACAAAAACGGAGGCTTCTCTGGCTGGACACTGTCCGGGACCTACGACCTGTCGATTATCCGAAAAGACGACGAGGATCACCAAGTGCTGAACAAGTCCGGGCTTCGATTGGCAAGCACGAAGGTTGTCAATCTTGGGAACTTGCGCTTGTTCTTCGATGACAAGATCGTCACTTTGACAATTGCGACCGAGGCGAAGTCGGCCATACGCAACCTCATCGTCCGCCTCGTGGAGTCGGGTGAGACGACCCGCCGCTTGATATCTCGGCGGCTCCTCAAGAACGGAGAAAACATCGAGATACAGGTCCCGAGCGGACCCAACGAGGTCGAGATCGAGGCTCGCGGTCAGCGTACCGAGCGTTTTGCGATTCTCAACACTGAGGTGACGATCAAGCTCCGCCGTCCGATCCAAGTCAGGATCATAGTCGACGGGATCGAGCAGCTCCCGAGCAACTTGCACATTTCGGTCTCGATCAGCACCCCGGAGAACATGAACTGGACCGCCGGCACAAATGGCGAGTTGCCTTCGGATAATCCCGTCGTCGAATTGCTCTCACCCTGGGTCGGTCGCGTGCATGTGAATCTGAATGCGAGGTATGGCGACACCATCACCTACCTGGCGACTGAGAAGTCACCTACGACAATCGACGTAAAAGGCGACGGAGGTCTCGAGGTCTTTCGCGTGAGAGTCTCCCGCGAGGCATTGCAATCGCTCATTGAGGAAAGCCGCGGCAAGTGACCCAGCTTTTGGACTGAGACTGCAGTGCCGTTGTCGCAGCGATCGCTCAAGACGCGCCTTGCTATCCACAAGAGCTGATCCGCGACTCAAGCCTCAACAAGATACTCGAATTGGGCAGCCCCAATCTGTGAGGCTGAGATCGGTCACGGGAGCTACTGCTCAGGGCTCAGATTAGACGTGCACCAGCGCCCCCTGGTAGGGTCCATGAGTCTCTCTTTTTTGACAAATCGCAGGTTTCGTCCTGCTACTTCATTGTCCAGAACAGAAATCCGGCGTCGGTAAGCGGAATGCACTGCACCCAAACCTAGCAATCGCACCATTGGAGACGAATCTGAGTGGCGATCGAGGACTCCAGGCGAGCAAATCACGACGCCCCGAAAAAGATTCACAAAACGGTGAAGAAACTCCTTAGTTTCAACCACCAGTACTGTGACAGGGGCCCCATGACCAAAATACGCCAGCAATTCGACCCGATCTCTGTCCGTTACAAGGCGGTCGTGGCCGAGTTTCTGCGCTTGCAAACGACACAGGGGGCTGATTCTGACGAGGTCTTTCAAGAAGTTTGGCTCGACTTCTTTCGTTGCTTGGACCGTGGTTTGCCGCGCTACCCTCAGGCTTATCTCTTGCAAATCGCGAGACGAAAAGTCGGTCGGTCATTTGCGGCGCAAAGAACGATTGAACTTCAAGACGTGGATGCAATAGCTGCACCGGGCACTAATCGTGAGATTGCTTCGATCGTGGCCCAGG
This sequence comes from Planctomycetota bacterium, assembly GCA_024275615.1. GTDB lineage: Bacteria > Planctomycetota > DRQF01 > S139-23. The sequence goes on along the minus strand of JAJRYU010000032.1, from coordinate 3,510 downwards.
CACTCAACGATCTGGACCCAGAAAAACGGGAGGTCTTCCTGATGAAACACAAACTGGGACTCAGCTACGACGAAATCGCCAAAGTCTTGGAAATTCCCAGCGGGACCGTCGCTTCAAGGCTCCACCGGGCAATCAATGATCTCAAGGCAGATCTTGGAAAAGCGGGGTTCAACACACGCATAGGAGAGAGGGCATGACGAACTGCCAATTTGTTCAAGAACGATTGACCGAATGCACAACGAGCACAGAACAACCGTCTTTGCCATTGATTACTTGGCGAGAGATCGAGAATCACACAGACACTTGCTCAGAGTGTTGCCGACACGCCCTGAGTTTGCTCGGAATCATGAGCTCGTTGACGAAAGATCTTCAGCCACCAACGATCGCTTGTGAATCAAGTTTGTTTGCTCAACTCGACAGCCAGGAAAAAAGAACTTGGCGTCCTTGGCTGAAATCCGCCGCAGCTGTCTTGGCAATCACAATGGCCTTTTGGGCTGGAAGGATCGGCAGCAAACCAATCCCCCCAGAGATTAGCACAGACATTGTTTCTCGCGCCGCACCGATGCCAGCGACACCACCGCCATTGGATTTGGCGGAGTATGAATACAACGGCGGATTTTTCGCCGGCCGAACTCTCGTAGTACATCAGGATAATTAGGAAAGAAGAAGGAGACTCCGATGAAAAATCCGGCACTATTCCTCATGGCAATGATTTTCTTGGCGCCCGGCGCCTGGGGACAAGAATCTGCCCAGCTCACATCTCTCAAGAATACAACGACTGATCTTGTCCAAGAAGACAAGGTTTTTGATTCCCGGCTAAAGAAGATTCGGGCCGAAATTAAGAACCTTGAAAAATCCGTCCAGTCACCCCGCAAGAGTATCAAAGACGCGCTCACTCAAATTGAAAAAGCGCTAGATCGACTCGAAGGCGCCTTCGGGAGAAAGGGACAACAGAAACAAATCTTGGTCGAAACGTGCTTCGTTGAATTGGCTCTTCCGCTGGAATTAGATATTGACACCAAGCATGGTGTCCCCGTCGCGACGGATGAGGCAACAGTTCAACAACTCAAGGATACTGGTGATGGCATATCAGCGCCTTCAATCATCATCCTCGACGGCCAGGAGGCGACTGTTGAGACCAGACAATCTCATGTTTACCACTATCTGGAGCGTAGACAGAATCGGCAGTACATCATGAGAAAGACAACTGTCGATGACGGCGTCATTCTCAAGCTCAATGCGAAAATAGTCGAAGCTCCAAGCGGTGCATTCCTGAATATTGTCGCTGACTTCAAGACGACCAGCATCGTCGGAACTACTCCTTGCAGGAAAGACGCGGAGACTGTCGGTCTTCCGGTTGTCAGTACACGCGAAGTCCAGTCACACATGACCGTGACTCAAAATGTCTGGTACATCGTTCCTGTCACGACCTTGAAAACCTCGAAGAAGTCGGTGATTTTCTTCGCCATCAAGGCCGAGATTCTTCAATAGAACCATCCTGCATTCCACTGGGGCTGTCTTCGTCCACGACGGCAGTCCCAGGGCAGGGGTTCATAAGAGCGGATGGTTAGTGGCCGAGGGCCTTTGACAAAGTTTCGCTCAGTACCGACAAGCTCAGGGGTTTCTGCACAAAGGCGGACAAACCTGTTTCTACGAGCGAAGTTGTTGAAGATGTTTTTGAGTAGCCACTCATCATGACAACTCTAACGTCAGGTTTGATCTCGCGTAAAGCGGCGAAGACCTCCTCCCCCCCCAGATCTGGCATACTCAGATCGCAAAGAACAACGTCGATGGCGCTTGGATCAGCGGAAAACTCCGCGATACCTGCGCGGCCGTCCGCGGCAGATGTGACGGTCAGACCGATCTTCTCGAGCATTCCCTTAGTCACAGAACGAACAGAGTCATCATCATCGATCAACAGGATACGTTCATTGAGGACCAAAGCAGGTTGGCAACTCGCTGGCGGGGTAGGCAAACGGCCGGAAACAGGAAAGAAAACGGAGACTTTGGTACCCACACTCGGTTTGCTCTCAACTTGAATACTGGCTTGGTGACTGCGCACGATCCCCAGAATCGCCGACAACCCCAGACCCCTGCCGGTGAACTTGGTAGTAAAAAATGGGTCAAATAGTTTGGTGAGTGCTTCCCGATCCATCCCTGAACCAGTGTCGGAAACCTCAAGCACAAGAAATTCGCCGGGTTCGAAATCGAACTTCAAATAAGGCGAACGAAGATCCTGCGGCCTGCAGTAACGTCGTTGAACGGCCAGCTCAATTTCTCCCCCGCCACTGCCAATGGCCTCCGCCGCATTCACGACCAAGTTGAAGACAACTTGTTGAATTTGTGCCGGATCACCTTCAATTGTAGGTAAGTCCTTCGGCAAAGTGCGCTTAAAATCCGCGCGGTTCGCTACAGAGACCTCAAGCAAGTGTTTCATTTTTTGACAGAGTTCAGGAAGGTCGAGCGGTTTCTTTTCAAGGCGTGCCTTCCCGGAATACGAAAGGAGTTGACGGCAAAGTCGAGCCGCCTGGTGCGATGCGTCCATGATCGTGTGCAAATTTTCAGAAGCGGGATCGTCCTTCGACGTTGACAACAAGGCAAGCTCAGCACTCCCCATGATGCTACATAGCAGATTGTTGAAATCGTGGGCGATCCCACCAGCAAGCACACCCAAACTCTCAAGCTTCTGAGCATGTTGCATCTTCGTTTCCAAATCACGACGACGCGATTCCAGTTCCAGACGTTCGATTTCTGCTGCCGTCCTCGAGGCAAAAACGTGCATGACCGTACTGACGAATTCAGGATCTGGCACTTCCTCGCGATAGAGTGCCACCATGATACCAAGAGCCTTGTTTCCAGAGTCAAAAAGTGGAATCCCGACATACCCTTCAATCCGTAACTCAAGCAGCATGGTGTCTTGGGGAAAAAGCTCCTTTACGTTGTGGGGGAAGTACTCGATGCCACAACCAACAACATGCTCACAGGGTGTCCCGGGCAGATCATAGAGAACATTGTCGACCAACTCGCCGTCAAGACAAAGGGCGAGTGACTTCACTTGGTCGGAGCGACCATCATTGAGAATGCCAATCATGGCACAATCCGCGCCCAGGACTCTTGCCAGCTCGCAAGTGATCGTGGAAAAAAAGTCTTCCCCCAACGCCGACGATGATTGACTCAAGATCTCGCGAATAGCAACGTCAAGTTCGCTGGATTGGGGTGGGGAAGTACCCATGAATATTTCATCCTCTCAGTCCATGGCTTATGGGTATGATACCATGCCTATCTGGATCGCGCTACGGCGGGAAGAAACGAAAACTATTGCTTTGCTCATGAACATGACTTTGCCACACCCCCCCATCTCTTTTTTGATCACGTTTTCCGTTCTCCTCTTGACGCCAGGAGCGATAGCTCAGACCAAGCTTCAACGCTTCTCCTCGGCACACTATGACCTTTACTCTGATTTCCCACAGAGGGAAGCGCTTCAGCAACTTTCTGTACTTGAAGCCGCAT
>JAJRYU010000376.1 GCA_024275615.1 Planctomycetota bacterium | reverse complement strand
TCGTCCTCATCATCTTCGCCAACAAGAATCTTCGCGAATGCAGTGGACTGCAAGATACGCGATCGCGTATCTGTTGATGATGGTAGCGTAGCCTCGCCGTTTCGAGAACCCCACTTTGTCAGCCTGAAACCCAGTACCGGCGTTCACAAAGGCCAACGTAGCGAAAAAATCTGGTGACGCTTGCCAGTTCGCTGGAACAACTGGACAGGTAGTGGCCCTTTTCAAAGGCCAGAGGCGAAGAGCCGGGCTGATCAGATCATTTCAGTAATCGGTGTCTTCAAGAAGTGACCACCTTGTTCTTGCGCCATCAAGGCCGCCGTGCTGTCGTTGGCGAATGTCGCCAACTGCCCCGACGTCAAGGGCATGAATTTCATGAGGGGAGATTCAATGAGACGCAGCAAGAAGCGAGTGGGTGCAAGAGGCCAGTTGAGAAATCCTCCATCTTTGCCTGTTTCCTTCTTTCGGATCATTCTCAAGAGATTTTTCAGGCTCAGAGCTTCAGGACCGGCAACGGAGTAGATCGAATTGTCGAATGCAAGGGACCGTAACGCAAACACCAACCATCGCGCCATGTCTTGGACATGAACGGGTTGACATTGATGGCTGCCACCACCAAATAGCGGCACCAAGGGTGCTGTAGCCAACTTCGATAGACCTTGCATTACGGGGGCTTCGGGCCCAAAAATCATCGTCGGACGAACGATCAAATGGTCAATTCCACTGCTCTGAACAGCTTGTTCCGCGGCGAGCTTGGCGTCGGCGTAGTGGTATCCCGGTCGCACTGCAAATTCGACAGCAATAGAGCTAAGAAAGAGGAAGCGTCGTGCGCCTTTTCTGATCGCAGCGCCTAGCAGCCTCTCGGTCGCCACTTTGTTCATCAGGAAGTGCTCGGCTCGGCGACCCTTACCTGTGAGAGCAGCCATATGTATCACGGTCGCCCCTTCTTCAATGACGTTCTCGTAGCTGCCAGGATCGAGAAGATCCCCGGCATGGACCGCGAATCCGGCCTTATGAGCCAAAGTGCCAGAGCGGTCAAGCAAGACGATCTTGTCGTACATGTCCACATCCAGAGCTTTGAGAAAATAGCGCCCTAAGTAGCCGCTGCCGCCAGTGATGAAGAGTGATTGATTCATGAATCGGGCAAACCATCCATAGCTTTACGAAACAAATAGGAAGCAAACGTCTCTCGAAGGGGCTATCATGCCACCAACATTGGGAGTGACAGAGTATGTCGAATACGACGAATGCGAAAATAATAAATCAGGCTTCTGCTCTCGCATCTTGTTTGATGATGCTCTTTTCGTTTGGATGTGCAACTCCACATCGTGAACCCACCAAAGAAACTCTCAAACAACCCCGGTCATCCAGCCCGGCGATGATGTCCTTGTCTGAGATGGCAAGGAACCACCATTTCCTTCCGTCCGGCGAGAATCAAGCTGGTCGCAAAGTCTATCGGCGCGGCGTCACGATAGTTGAAGTCGACCCCCGTTCAAGAGTCTCGTATTTCGATGGCAAGCTTGTCCTCATGGGCCGATCTCCTCACCGTGACGGCGCAAATCTCTTAGTTCCTAAGTCCCTCGACCAGAATTTCGCTGCATTGAAGGTGAAGCCGGCAGCGGTTAGACCCCGCCCAACAAAACGCCCCGAGCCCAAACCCATTCCAAGCCATGTTTTGGGCGGCAAGCACTTTGTTATCGACGCTGGACATGGCGGCCGAGACCACGGGGCGTCGAGAGCTGGTGTCATGGAAAAGAACGTCACGTTGAGAGTCGCTTTGGAAGTTGCCGCACTTCTGCGGCGACAAGGGGCCAGGGTCACTTTAACCAGAGCCACCGATCGAAAAATCGAGCTGAATCGAAGAGCCAGAATCTCCAACGAAAGACACCCAGACGCCTTCGTTTCAATTCACATTAACTCCGCCAGCAACACTCTGGCGCGAGGCGTCGAAATCTACCCAGCCCGTTTCCGCAGCCGCGGACAAGACGCAGACAAACTCCCCAGATCGAACAAGCTGGCGACAGCACTCATGCGGGCCTTAAGACCAATCACCCCTGGGAAGGATCGAGGCATCAAGAGAAGCCCAGGCTTCAGAGTCCTCAAGCTCAACAATCATCCGGCTGTCTTGGTCGAACTCGGATTCGTCACCCATCGCGGAGAACGGCGGCTCCTTGGCAGCCGGGCCTACCAAAAACGCTTGGCAAAGGCCTTGGTCGCCGGAATTCGCGAATTTTCCCGCTCCATTTGAATCAGCTGTCACCCGACTTTCTCCCGGCGTGCATCATTGTTGGCGCCAGATGGTCTTGTTGCAGGTAGAGCAATTCGGCATCATTTCAGGCGCAGCTCTTGCGTTCCGCGCGAGAGCACAAAATCGTCGTTCGCTCAAGTGACACAAAGAGTGGACTATCAAGGAAGACAACGCGTGACAGCGACCCAAGACCTGAGCCTGATTCTGGCAGGAGTGACGAAACGGTTTGGTGATTTCACCGCCGTGGATAATCTCTCCCTGCAAATCCCAAGGGGATCGATTTACGGTTTCCTTGGTCCCAATGGGGCTGGAAAGACCACGACGATCCGCATGATCATGAGCATCATCTATCCAGATGTTGGCCAAATATCAGTCCTCGGACATCCCAGAGCCGAAGAAATCAAGGATCGACTGGGATACTTGCCAGAAGAAAAAGGCCTCTATAAGAAAATGAAGGCCGGCGAAATCATCGCCTACTTTGGCCGCTTGAAGGGCATGACAAGAGCAAAAGCGAAAGAGCGCTCCAGGGACTTACTCACCCGTTACGGCTTGCCAGATTGGTTCGATTCTCGCTGCGAGTCCTTGTCAAAGGGAATGGGGCAGAAAGTTCAAATTCTTGCGGCTTTGGTCCATGACCCAGAATTGGTCATCTTGGACGAACCATTTTCAGGACTGGACCCCGTCAATGTCGAAGTGATGCGCGACCTCATCCTCGATCTGAAACGCGAAGGCAAGACCGTCATTTTTTCCACCCACGTCATGGAACAAGCAGAACAGATCTGCGACTACATTTTTCTCATCGACAAGGGCAAGAAGGTCCTCGACGGGCCACTTTCTGAGGTGCGCAAGAGTGGCGGCGAAGCCATTCAACTTGACTACGACGGCGACGGCTCCATTCTGAAAGAACTACGAGGCGTGAGGCGCGTCAATGACGCCGGAAAAACGGCTGAGATCTTCCTTGAAGATGGAACTGATCCCCAAGAGATTCTCCACACTCTTGTCAACCACTTGTCTATCAGACGTTTTGACCTCTCAGAGCCTTCACTCCATGAGATCTTTGTCCGCGCTGTGGGAGGGAAATCTCATGAATAAGAAAACAATCCTTATTGCCATGCGTGAGTTTCACGAGAATCTCCGCACCAAAACATTTTGGTTAGGCATTTTCGTCTTCCCCGTGATTCTCCTCCTGTCCTTCATCGTCCCTTCGTGGTTAGACGATCAAAAAGACGTACGCACGTTTGCAGTCTTGGACCAAAGCGGTTGGCTGGCAAAAGACGTCGAGGCTCGTTCCGCTTTCCCTGACATTGAGAGTATTTTCGATGAAGTAGCGTCGCAGCAAAAGGCGGGGAATCCTGATCCGGAATGGCCGCCAGTTTTGAAAGCGCTCGCGCCGAAACTGGCCGACATGGACAAGTCCACGCGACGAATTGCTGCCCAGGCCATCGTTCAAATCGAGGACATCAAGAACAGTAACCCAGAGTTATTCGAGAATTTCTCAGAAGAAGCTAGACTGGCGTTGGATCAACAGATTCGCGAGCTACGAGGCTGGTGGAGCAAGATGAGCGCCAACGAAGCCAGGGACGAGCTTGGCAGCTTTAATCTCTCAAAACAGGACTACGAACAGGTCGATTTCACAAAGGAAGGGCAAACCACAGAAGAGCTGCGTGCTCTTTTGGAAACCAAACTGAAGAACGACGAAATATTTGCCTATTTCGAAATCAACGGCGACCCTGTGACTGGCGAAGGGGAGTTTCTCTACCACAGTAAGAATATCACTGACGGTTCATTGAAGAACTGGTTCGAGAGAAACGCCAACGATGCTGTGCGCGCCAAACGTTTCAAAAAGAATAAGATCAGCGAAGACCTTGTTCGAGCGATTCAAGCGCCTATCGTTTTCGCCAAAAAGACAATCGGCAAGGACGGCAAGACCGAGAATGTCGACAAACAAAAAACAGCACACAGCTTTATACCAGTCGCGTTCGTCTACTTGTTGTGGATCACCATCTTCATGATGGCTCAAATGCTCCTGACCAACACGATCGAAGAAAAGTCCAATCGCACCATCGAAGTCTTGCTCTCAAGTGTGGCTCCTTTCGAGTTGATGGCAGGAAAGATCGCCGGCATCGCGGCCACCGGTCTCACGATGATCACAACCTGGATCGCGTTCTTTTTCCTCATCGTGAAGTTTGCCTTGCCATCCATGGGTATGGAAGCACCGTTTGACATCACACCTTTGCTCACAGACCCTACTTACTTGGGCTCGTTTGTGGCCTACTTCATTCTGGGATACCTGCTCTACGCTGCGCTGATCGCTGGCATCGGTTCAGTCTGCAACAGTCTGAAAGAAGCTCAGAACTTGATGATGCCCGTGAGCGTCTTTTTGATGCTACCTCTTTTCGCCATGATACCGGTGGTGCAAAGTCCGAATGGGGGCTTGGCAAAAATTCTATCCTATATTCCCCCACTCACTCCCTTCATCATGATGAATAGGGCTGCCAGGCCACCCACAACATTCGAATACATCGTTACGACGCTCATCTTGATTGTCTCGATCTTTGTGACTTTCTACGGCGCCGCAAAGGTATTCCGTATCGGCATCCTCATGACAGGAAAACCACCAAAAATCCGCGAGATCCTCCGGTGGCTGAAGGCACCCGTTGGTGCCATGCCGGACTTGGCACGCGATGACCGGGACTCGAAGTAGAACCCATCTCAGGAATAAGACGGGTTGAGCCTATGTCGTCGGCTACCGACAGCCGACGATGTAGGCTAACCAACCCTCTTGGTTTTCGACGACCTTGGCGGGCTCGTAGATCCCCGTTTCTTCACCGTCTTCGTCTTCGAGTTCCCAGTAGACTTCCACGTTTTTGAAACCGACCTCCGCCAATGTCTCCACGACTTCTTGGGGCGTCCAGAGGCGCCAGTCATAGGTAAAGGCGCGACTCATCTTTGGGCCTTTGGCAAATTCAAAGTGAATGTGATTGAGAACAGAGTTGTCGATTGGGTTATAAGCCGCCTGATCCCAGACATAGGTGAATCCTTCATCGACCTCACGCTTTTCTTCCAAGACAACCTGGGCTTCAGAGCCACCATAGATGTCCAGGACAAAAATGCCCTCGTCGTTGAGCGACTTGTAGACGCACTCAAAGTACTTCAAGAGTTCGTTTCGTTTCTTGAAAATGAAGTAGCTGAAATTCATGGCGGCGCAGATATCAAACTTCTTGCGCGTTACACTCACGACATTCTTCTCTTGAAGGTGGATTCGATCAGCATCAGCACCTAAGGGGTCGACATTGTGTTTCTGACCCCACGCAAGCACCTCCGTGTCGAGGTCAAAGCCAACCGCTTGGCGTCCCTCCCCCATCTTGACGAATTGGACCGACGACAAGGCTGTTCCACAGAAGTCTTCACGCAGCGTTAGAGGCTTTCGCCCTCTCAGCTTTTCGAAAGTGCCGCTCAGAAACTCCTCTTCCTGCTCAACGTTTTGAACACTCAGTTGATAGAGAACATGGGGGTCGCTTTTCTTCGCGGACCAATAGCTCTTGCGGGCCATATTACTGCTTTCGCTCCAAGGTGAGAAAACTGAGATCATAAGCATTCTGATCGTCCGCTGGGCGATCAACTCTTGCCGTCTCCAGCCAGGATTTTTCTGCAAAGGCTGGAAAATGAGTATCGCCATCGAGACGAGCATGAACACGAGTTAGGTAGATACGATCAGCTCGGCCGAGAAAAGCCGCATAGATGGATGAGCCACCAATGATCATTACTTCCGGTGCGTCATGACAAATCGCAAGAGCCTCCTCAAGATCATGAACGACATCGGCACCCTTGGCGATGTAGCTCTTGTCTCGCGTAACAACGATGTTCTGCCGCTTGGGTAGCGGTCGACCGATCGATTCCCAAGTCTTGCGTCCCATGATGATAGGCTTGCCCAAGGTGGTGCGCTTGAAGTGCTTGAGGTCGACGGGAAGCCGCCAGGGCAAGTCGCCCATCTTGCCAATGAGGTTGTTCTCGTCCATGGCGACAATGAGAGAGACGCAGGTCGTTGGAGCATTCATACGGCGATAGGAGCCTTGATGGCTGGGTGGCTTTGGTAGCCGACTATTTTGATGTCATCAAATGTAAACTGGTCGATGTCTGTGACTGCAGGGTTGAGCTCCAACTGCGGTAGCGCCATGGGCTCCCGTGCAAGTTGAAGATCGGCTTGTTGGCTATGATTGGTATAGAGGTGGACGTCGCCAAAAGTGTGAACAAAATCCCCAACTTCGAGGCCTACAACTTGAGCGATCATGTGAGTAAGAATGGCATAGGATGCGATATTAAAGGGGACACCAAGAAAAACGTCAGCTGAACGTTGATAGAGCTGGCAGGAGAGTCTGCCATTGGCCACGTAGAATTGAAAAAGTGCGTGGCAAGGTTGCAACGCCATTTCTCCCAACTGACCGACATTCCAGGCACTCACCAAGATGCGACGACTATCAGGAGAAATCTTGAGTAAGTCGATGGCATTCTTGATTTGATCAATTGTGCGGCCGTCCGGAGCCAACCAGTGGCGCCATTGTGCGCCATAGACAGGGCCGAGATTCCCGTCCTTGTCGGCCCAGTCATCCCAAATCTTGACACCATGTTCTTTGAGATACGCGACGTTGGTATCGCCTTTCAGGAACCACAAGAGCTCGTGAATGATACTCTTCATGTGTAGTTTCTTGGTGGTCACAGCGGGAAAACCAGCGGCTAGATCAAATCGCATTTGATGGCCGAAAACGCTGAGAGTGCCGGTACCGGTGCGGTCGCCCTTGTGAGCGCCCTCGTTTTTGATTTTCGCCAACAAATCCAGATATGGCAGCATTTTCACAGTCCTCTTGGGTGCCAGAGAATAACCCAACCTGGGGACCGCAACACGGCGAACACCCTTAGTCCCCAAGGTCCTAACTGGAGGGCATTGAGATTGCCCAGTTTACGAACACAAAGCATTTTATATCAACGATTTATGGTCACATGCATAGGCGGCATGGTCATTGATTTTCGGGTGCCGAACGGTTAGAGTGGGACAACAATCCCTCACCTTGGACGAGAGCAGAGCATGCCTAAGCAGGAAACCAAACCCGCTGCGCCCGAAATACTTGAGCCGACAGACGAGGAGCTTCTGAGAGCCTATCGGGTTGCTTCTCGTTGCCGGGCGACGGAGGAGTATATCGTTCGCTTGGTGAACAAGGGCGAGGTCAAGTTCGCCATTTGGGGGCCCGGTGAAGAGATTCACGGCACAGCCACGGCCCTAGCTCTTTCCAAGATTGTGAGCCCGGGAAATTTCGGCTTGGTCCCACACTATCGTTCCGGCGCACTTTGTGCCATGTGGTGCGAGCTTAACGAACGCGATCATTTTACCCGTGACGTTCTTCGCCAACAGTTCTCAAAAGACACCGACGCCATGAGTCGCGGCCGGCAAATGGTCTATCATCTTCACATTCCTGAAGTCGGTATTTTGCCCGTACAAAGTCCCGTGGGCATGCAACTCGGCAAGGCAGCGGGCTATGCCATGGGTTTTCGTTTCAAAGGCGTTGAAGCCGGTGTCACCATCGGCATTATTGGCGATGGCACATCGGCGGAAGGCGACTTGCATGACACGATGATGGCCGCAAGTGTCTGGCAATTGCCCACCATTGTCATGATCACAGACAATGGCATCGCCATTTCGACAACGAAGGACGAGGGACGGGGCATCAAGGACTTTGAGGCCTTCGCCGCAGGCTATGGTATCCGCCACTTCACCTGCGATGGCCGCGACTTCTGGGACACATACAGCACAACTTTGGAAGCGGCTCGCTACGTCTCTGAAGAACAAAAACCTGTCCTCTTCCATGTGAAACATTTGCCTCGGTTCAATGGCCACAGCTCTGCTGCTGATGTCACTTTTGACCTCAGCCAAGAAGACCCCCTCATTCATTTCGGCGAAGCTCTGATGAAGCGGGGCCTAATGACGGCGAAAGATCGCCTT
>JAJRYU010000375.1 GCA_024275615.1 Planctomycetota bacterium | reverse complement strand
CTTTGTGGACAATCCAGTAGCGCTGGTCTTCTTTCTCTGTTGCGATTGGCGATGCAACAACACGCCCAGGCTCATTCTTCTCAAAACAGTTGCGCAAGAAGATAGGAATCTGTCGACCAAGAAAATCCGCCTTCTGTCGCAGACGTTCGTCTTCGAGAGCGAAGGGCAGGATGATGATTTTGCGTTTGTTAACAGTCATGCTCGTGAATTCTCTCGTTGCCAAAAACTCAATTCGTCAGCATGATACCGGGATTGTAGCTCGGAATCGTCACTCCATTTTTATTCACATTCAGGCGGACGATTGAGTAGGCGCAGGAGCAGCACGGAATCAACATGACCGAAGAACCGCTTCTTATCGTCGACGAAAACAACGGGGATCTCATGGCCATACTGGGCCTCAAGTTGGGGGTCTTTGGTGACATCGATGATCTCGATCTTCAGTTGGTAGTCTGATGCATATTTTCTCAATATCGCGAGTGCGTCGACACAAAGTGGACAGTTTTCCCGCGTATAAAAACGCACGCTCCGGTCTTTTCTTGGGCGGTTATGCCGCCATTTCCTGAACCATTTCATTTTCTTCTCAGGCAGGCACTCTTAGGCGCTTGAATTAGGCGCGGCGGCAATCATATCATGAATCATGGAAACTGACGGATCGTTGCTTAAAGGCCAGGAAAAAGAAGAATATGTCACCGGCATGTTCAACCGTATTGCTAGGCCCTACGACAAGCTGAATGGCCTCATTAGCATGGGGCGAGATGCGAAGTGGCGCCAAGTTGCTCTGGATTGGGCCCAAGTCTCATGCGACGACAAGGTAGCCGATCTGGGTACGGGGACCGGAGATTTCTTTCTCGAAATTCGCCAGCGCCTGGGCGAGGAAGGCCAAGTGGTCGGCATCGACATCGCCGAAAACATGCTTGCTGTGGCCAAGGAAAAGGCTCAGGCGCGATTCCCAGGCAACATTGATCTAAGAGTCGGGACCGCCGCGGCCACAGGATTGGCGGACGCCAGCCAAGACTTGGTCACCATGGGTTGGGTTCTGCGCAACGTCGCGGATCGCGCCGCAGTCTATCGTGAAGTACAGAGAATCTTGCGACCCGGCGGGCAATTCCTCTGCGTCGACATGTCGAAACCTTCCTTTGCGCCATCAAGATGGGCAAGTCAGGCTTACTTGGCTCTTGCCATGCCAATCCTGATACGAGTGGCTGGCGGTGACCGAGAAGCTTACGACTACCTAAATCGCTCAACAAAGCGGTTTCCTAATCGCCAGGAGTTGCACTCGGAATGGCAGGAAGCTGGCTTCGCCGACGTCAAGAGCCGCAGCTTCATGATGGGCAGCATTGCCGCCCACCTTGCCAGGACATAGACCGCCTTGTTCATGAGGCGCCGTGATAATGCGCTTGGGCCCACTCAGTCTTCTTGGCACCAAGAAAACGTCCTGCGAACGAGAGCCTCTACATTGAACTAAGCTCGTGAGGCATATAGTCCATAGAAGAACGAAAGTAGTGTCTTGCTGGGTAAAGGGCAATGTTGCTTGCACGGCTTGTGTAGGTGCATGCGAAGTCCTCTAACTGTTGACCATAGTGAGTGAGTTCCGGGCCAGCCCGGAACAAGGAGCCCCAATGTGGATTGAGAGCTCGGCTCATTTCACCCCGTAGTTTTTCACGCTGATGAATGAACTGCTTGAGGTTGGCTCTGGCTCGGTCACAGCGGTCACTGCAATCTTGGCGCAAGTGCTCCAAGTGCTCAGTATTGCCGTTGTCATCCAATTGAACCAAGGCCCGTTCAATGCCACGCCAATAGTGGAGCTCCTGCTCTGTCGCCAGTCGGCGATCATCAGCTTGTTTGATCTGCGATGCCATG
>JAJRYU010000374.1 GCA_024275615.1 Planctomycetota bacterium | reverse complement strand
TGTTAAGAGTCGCCAGGGCCATGGTGGACCGCCTATGGGAGTGCAAGCGCCGCCAACACTCCACAAGGCAAAGAACTGGCAGCGTGACAAAACTTCCGTAGAGAACAAAAGAAACCACACGGAAGCCAAGATGTTGGTCAATGACTAGGCAAAGTAGAGTTTCAACGAGGCTGACAATGATGAAGCAGACAGCCACGCGGCCCCAGGGTTGATCAGCCCAGGGCTTGGTTGAAAACCATACAAGCAAAGTCGGGAGAGCCGCGATTAAGAAAAAGTAAAGATGTTGTTCGCTATAGGGAAGCATCAGGTCTCTTGTCGGTCGAGCTTTCGGCTTCTTCAGCCAAGAGCGCACCATGCCATCGGCCGATCGCTCGACCAAAGCGCAATCTCAACAATTTCGAGAAGAATTCCCAACAGGTTCCCATGCGGACATGGGATGTTCCGCCAGAGCGCATTTGGGCAAAGACGTTCATTTCTAGAATATCCAACCGGAGTTTCTTTGCCTTGACCATGAGCTCAGGGTCCAGAAACCACTGTTTTGATTGTAGATTCATTTTCCGGATGGCCTCCGCCGTCAAGATCTTTGGACTGCCGTTGACGTCGATAGATCCCAAGTTCGGCCAGAGGAGAAGAACGAAGAGATTGTAAGCCACCGATATACACTTGCGTTTGAAGCCATCCAAACGAAAACGACGCCTCACCTTTCCAACGACTTGACCATCGGTTTCCTTGAGGACCGCAAAGAGCTTGACGACATCCTCGGCATCAACTTGTCCGTCGGCGGGAATTATGCCAATCCACTTGCTACGGCACAGTGGAATCCCGTGCAAGACGCCATTGCCATAGCCGATATTGACCTCAACGCGGGTGGGCACAACGGGATCGCCCGCCGCCGCGAATTCCTGCAGAATCTCCCCCGTGCGGTCGGAAGAACCGTTGTCAACGCACACCAACTCCAGATTGATGCCGCCCTCAGAGAAGGCGTCAATGAGCTGTCTCAATGTACGCCCCAACACCTGCTCCTCATTGTAACAGGGCACGATCATCGAGAGTTCTGGTTGTTCTGGGGCCATATTAAGGTAACCCGCCTTGTTCATGAGATTGTGGTGACGAAATCACGCATCTGCTCCGACTCGAACTCGAAGGCTATTTCTTTGGCTCCTCAGGCTCAAGGACATTCGTTTGCGGCTCTATTTTGGCGTTGATCTCGGCCAATAGCCCTAGCGCAAAAGCATGGGCCACGTCATGGCGGTGACCAGTGCTTTGCTTCCCCAAGAGATCTTCTCTTGCCATTCACTATCGGCCTTGATTTGGATCTCACCTGATTGGAATCTTGCGATGTTCCCCTCAATCGAATGAGTTGGGCCGACAGAAACGGAATCTTCGTTGACAAAGGGGGTGGTGCCTTGGTCGGCACCTATGAAGCGCAGGATTTCTCCGAACTTGTCTCGGGGCGCTTTGACGAAATCTTCATAACGCATAAACATGTAACGCTTGGCATTATTCTTGAACATGGCTCGGATCGCCGGGTTCCAAACGGCCCAGAATGACGTCGTGAAGAGAGGAGATTGAATGGCCAAGTAATTGCCGGGGTCAATTTCCTTCTTGCGTTGCCACGAAAAAGCGCAAGCACGGGGGTCTCGGACCAGATGCAGAACATAGAGATCGATCGACTCGATATTGCTCAGGAGGAAACCATACGTCTGCCACTTAGAGCCATCGACAATGACCCGGGAGCCAGTGACTCTTGCCACCGCGTGAAACATACTCTCGACGACTCTCAAGTACGTGGAGATGTCCTCGCCTTCAACGTATTTCTTGCCTCGAAGGAGCATGGGCACAAGGCGCTTAGTGCGTGCGAATCGTTCTCGCCATGCTGACATCTGTTCGCCGTCGAAAGGCTCTGTGAGTTGCATTTCCTCCAAGACGGCTTGCCAAATTGGGCAGCCCCTTACTGGTTCACCACAGCCACAGGGGCGATTGTCTCTAATGCCATATTCCCAGAGATCTCGTGATTCGCCAATGGCACTGAATCCAGGAACTTGTCCAAGAATGACATCGATCAGTGTGCTTCCACTACGACCACTGCCAGCCAGGTAGAGAACCTTCAGTTTGGTTTCAGACGGCATTGTCGTTTTCCACCTGGCATTCTCGTTGAGCGGATCGAAAGTGAAACCAAGTCAAGGCTGTGGCTGTGAACTCTGAGATCAGAATGGCACTGACACCTCCTATAAGACCATATTGTGCGGCTAACGGAAAGATCAAGGCTACTAAGAGGGCTAATCCAATAAGAGAGCATTTCAGCTCGATTCTTTGTCGATCTAGAACGATGAGGCCAGTCCGCGCACAACGACGCCAAGCCAGAATTGGTAACAGCCAAGATAATAGGACCATGGAGTTTACGCTTTCCTGGTTGACGTATTGCGCTCCGACCACGATTTCGATCATCAAAGATGCGGTGAACGTCGTGAGAGTTGCGATGACTGTTGTGGCTCCGGTGCTGATCCAAAGGGCCCGCTGGATCAGATGGGCGAGTTCGTCCTTGGCGTGATGCGCCGCAGCGCTCATCGCGGGAAAGACATTGGTGAAGTAGACTCCTAAGAAGGCGACGAAAACCAAAATGATACGATGTCCAGGTTCGAAAAAACCAGCGGAGCGAGAACCCAATACACCCAAGAACACTAAGACTGGCAGATAGGTACGAAGTGCCCAGATCAAGTTTGATGCGCCGATGGGGAGAGCCTCGCGAAATAGTTCACGATTGAAACCAGCGCTCAAGTCAATAGGTAAGCTCAGGTGATTTCTGCGAAAGGCAAAGACGAAGACAAAGGCTGCCAGCGCCGCGCCGCTGACCTCAGCGACGGGCAAGAGCGTAAGGTCGCTGGCGTCATCAATCAGGGCATAGACAAGGACAAAAAAGGTGAGTTGTCGCAACGCTGTTGGCAGCGTGAACCACAACATCTCATTGCGTCCTTGGAAAACCCAATTGAGCAAAAATGGTGCGGCGAAGAGAGTGAGGCCAAGTCCGCGGATGAGCGTGACCAAGGTCGGATCAAGGTCAAAAAGAGCTGTGACGATCCACAATATCGCGTAGACCGCCGTCGCAAGCCACAATTGGGCAGAAACAATGCGGCGAACGAGCAAGTCTGTGGATCCTGAATCCCTGGCGATTCCCCGGGCACCGTGGATGCCAAATCCCTGGTCCAACGCCAAAGTTCCGAACATCATGACGGCAAGGGCGGAGCCATAAATACCCATATCCTCTGGGGCGATGTGGTGGCCCAGGTATGAGAATGCCAGAAAGCTGAAGCCTCGTGTGGCAACTTCCCCGATCCCTAAAACCAGTAGGTTCCCGAGTTTTGGCTTCACCATTGGGTTTTCATGCTATTGGCTTGAAGTGAGGAATTGGCCGATTTTGTCAACCTTTGAACAACAAGAATTTACACGGCTTATGCCGATAAGGAAATCAGGCTGCTTGTATACACCCTTTTCATGTTAGAAACTCATGAGACAAATGGACAAGCCCGAGAGCATCTTCATGAGATTATTCTTGAATACCATATCTGGCACTCTCCTCTTGTTATTCCTCTTCGGCTGCGGTGAGGGGCAAGCTGACCCCCAAGTTGGAGACGAAAACTCTGCCAGCGCTCTCCCTGAACAGGTTGCGCCCAGCGTTGAAGACGGCGAGCATCATTTCTTAGGCAAACGTTTTCCCGACACATTGATCAAGAGCGTCGACGGACGATCGATGATGTGGTCGGAGTATGCGCAAGGTGGTCCGGTCTTGATTGCGATGCGCGATGCCACTTGTCCCATCTGCAAGAGATTTGGACCACTCCTTCGGCGCTACGAGAAAGAGCTTGGCGCCAAGGGGCTCAAGATTATCTTCATCAATCCGATGGCCCATGACGATGCTGCTGCGATGAAAGAGGAAATCGAGACCTACGACTTCGAGAGTCTCTATGTTGATGATGTGGAACAGACTTTTGCCAGAGCCCTCAAAGCCACAAGCACTGCGGAGGTCTTTCTCTTCAATGGTAAACGCAAGTTGGTCTACCGTGGTGCCATCGATGATCGTTACGGCATCGGCTACGTCCTGAACGAACCAAGGCAGCGTTTTCTTGAGGATGCTCTTGAGCTGACTCTGAAAGGACGTCCCGTGGTCATCCCGAGCACCTCGGCGCCTGGTTGTCAACTCGACCTGGGAGCCGAAACCCTGGTTGGTGATGCCGTGACTTTCTACGGGAATATCAGTCAAATTTTGCAGAATCGTTGTCAGCGTTGCCACCGCGCTGGCGAGAACGCACCTTTCAGCTTGGTTTCCTACAAAGATGTCGCTGGCCGCAAGGGCATGATCAAGTACGTCTTGGGCAAGAACTTGATGCCACCTTGGTACGCATCTGACGAGTATGGCGGACCTTGGATTGATGACTTGAGAATCCCAGCGAAAGAGAAACAAGCGATCTTGGATTGGATCCAAGCTGATTGTCCTGAGGGTGATGTGGCCAAAGCACCTGCAGCGAAACCTTGGGTTCAAGGCTGGAAGATCGGCAAGCCCGACGCGATTCTCAAAGTGCCGAAGAAACTCCGTGTCCCGGCAGAAGGGTTGATCCCGTACAAGTACGTTGTTGTCGAGACAAACTTCGATGAGGATAAGTGGATCAAGAGTCTGGAGCTTCGTGCGGAAGTGCCGCAGGCCATCCATCACATCTTGGTGTTCTACTACAAAAAAGAGCACGAAGACGTTAATCCCAAGTATCTGGGGCACTTAGCGCTCAACGGATATTTTGCCATTTTTTCTCCGGGTGTTGAGCCCATTGTCTACCCGGACGATCGCGGCAAATTTCTGAAGAAGGGACAAAAACTTCTCTTCCAGATTCACTACAATTCCATCGGCAAAGAAGTCTGGGACCAACCCAGCATAGGTTTCAAGTTCCGCGAAGGCGCGCCGAAAAATCCGATTCTTTGCAATGCCGCCTCTACCGACAAGATTCACATCAAACCCCACGTCGCGAATCACAAAGTAGCCTCGGAATACGTCATACCGACAAAAGCGCGGATCTTCGGCTACACACCACACATGCATGCCCGCGGGTCCAAATTCGCTATGGATCTGATTTTTCCAGATGGTAGAGAGCAACGTGTGCTTTCGGTGCCTAGCTTCAACTTCAATTGGCAGCAGTCTTTTCGCCTCAGAGATCCTTTTGACGTCCCGGCCGGAACGATTGTTCGTGCTACGGGGTGGTTTGATAATTCTGCCGCCAATCCAGCCAATCCCGATCCCAATCAAGATGTCTATTTTGGTCTCCAAACTAACGACGAAATGATGATCGGGTACTTCGAGTGGATGAAACTGGAGTAGCTGGTTCTTCGGTTGCTTGCTTGATCCGATGGATTTTCCAGGTCAAAAAGACACAGGTCATTTTTCCGGCCAAGCTTTGGAAACAGCGCGGGGAGAGATGTTGTCAGACAATGAACAACAGATTCTCTGGGCTGCAGAGATGATCAGAACAGTCCGGTCGGCCTCCTATCACCACAGCTAGCTCCCCAAGGGTTTTTTGTCTGAGATTCCTAGTCGTCATTTGCATTAGTCTGCAATAGGCTCAGATGGATACTCAAGCAGGACCGCGGCTGCACCTTCCGAAGAGACCTCGATGACGACTGCATGGCTCCATGGATCTGCTTCTTGTTCGAAGTCTTGAGAGTTCTTGCTGTCGCCCTTCTCACTCAAGGCAAGAACGCCGGTTGCCACACGCAGTGCATACTGACCTGGATTGAGAGCATCGAAGGAAAAACTCCCATCATGTGAAACTAAGCACTCATTGAGGTAGCACGCTCGATCAAATGCCACGACGAAACACCGGCCACCAGCGGACTCTGGGAATCCGTGGATGAGTCCTTGGATTTTCCCTTGCGGTCTTGTGACTGCAAAATCTCCGACGATGGAGATCCCATTCATGCTCTCGAGCGGCCCCAGAATGTTCTGGTGTCCGCGGCTATCCTCGATCGAAAAATAGAGACCGCGTTTGGCAATGTCCTTGGGCAGGTCAGGGACACGGCCGACTTCAAATCGACCCTCTTGATCCGTCCTCGCCGTTCCGAGTGGAATACCGCCAGCGGGGATTTGCACTCCGCGATGGACCCGCGCGTTGATCCTATTCATTTCTCGGCGAGTACGTCCCAACACAGTCACAGTGGCATCCTGAACGGGATGCCCACCGTGGAGGATGCGGCCGCAGGCTAGAGGAGCTAACTCAACCGGGACACTCATCATTTTTCT
>JAJRYU010000373.1 GCA_024275615.1 Planctomycetota bacterium | reverse complement strand
GAGTTTGTGCCGTCAGTGCTGGTGTCGATGCGGCCAACGTCGAACAGGTCGTGAAGTTGGTTCGTGCTCAAGTCAAGGCTTTGGCCCAAGGCCGCTTTACCCAAGAAGATTTGCAACCGGTCTATGCCTCCTTTCGGAAGCATCTCTCTGGATTGGGAGATTCTCCAGACGCCATGATTAGCTTCCACCTCGGGCAGGTTCTTGGTGGCAGAGCGGATGGCACGCCCATGGCTCTCTTTGAGCGTTACAAACGAGTGAAACCAGAAAAGATCGCCGCACTTATGGCACGAATGCGGTTAGACACGGTTTTCACGTTGGCCGCGAAGGAGGCAATCCAGTGACCACCATGCCCAAAGCTGAAGAAACAACCGTGGAAGTAGGAATGGGGGAGACCATTCACCATCGCGTCCTCAACAATGGACTTGTGGTGAAGATTGCTGTGAAACCTGGATTCCTCAAGAAGTATGCTCTCTTCGGAACCAACTATGGCTCCCTTGACAATGACTTCACGTCGTCGCTTCGCAAAGGCCGCCAACGGCTGCCGGCGGGCATCGCCCATTTTATTGAACACAAGATGTTTGAGAAAAAGGACGGTGACGTCATGGATCGCCTTGCCGCTCTGGGTTGTTCCAGCAACGCCATGACCAGCTTCAACCACACTGGCTATCTCATAGAATGTACTGAGAAGTTCGAAGACAGCTTGGAGATACTCATCGATTTTGTGACCAACCCTTGGTTCACTCCCGAACTGGTTGACAAGGAAAAAGGCATTATCGCCGAAGAGATCAACATGTACCGGGACGACCCTGGTTGGCGTGGCTACATGGGAGTCTTGGAGTCCCTATTTCGCAATCACCCCGTGGCCGTGGATATTGCCGGCACCGTAGAGAGCATACAAGACATTACGTCTGACGATCTATATCTGTGTCACAACACCTTCTATTCTCCGGGAAATATGCACTTGGCTGTTGCTGGCGATTGCGATCCCGATGAGGTGTGTGCCATTGTTGAGCGTGTCATGGAGCGGAACGCCGTAGTTCCTGTGGATATCACGCGGCACGAGAAGTCGCCACGAAAGAAACCCAGCCATCGACGCCAGGTTGAGGAAATGCCAGTTGTTGGTCCCAAGCTCCATCTCGGCTGTCGCTTTGATGCGCTCTCATTGGGTGTGCCCATTGATGAGGTTGAAATCTCCTTTGATCTATTCCTCTCCGCCGCATTGAGCAAAGGCTGTGACTTGCACTCCCAACTTTACCGAGACAACTTGATCGACGATAGTTTTGGCGCCTCGGCTTCTGTAGAAAAAGAGTTCGCTTTTGTCATGCTCGGTGGCGATACTCAGTCACCCAGAGAATTGGAGAAAGCACTGCTAGCCGGTATCGCGGAAATCTTGAAGACGGGACTAAAGGCCAGCGACCTGCGTCGGGCAAGGCGCCGGGCATATGGAGGCTTCGTGCGTGGCTTGGATTCCGTGAGTACGGCGTGCTGGAATCTCATTGACTGCCATGTCAAAGATGTCTCCTACCTTGGACATGGTCGCAAGCTGATGAAAATCGATGGGGACCGCATCATGAAGACAGTTCGAGCCGCGATTGACCCAGGAGCGTGGTCGGCTCATATCATCAATCCGATTGGCAAATGACACTTTCTACGAGACCATTGCTTTGCATCACAGGAACGACCGGATCCGGCAAGAACGGAGTTGGGATCCGTGTCGCTGAGATGCTGAAAGCCGAGGTGTTGTCCTTGGACTCAATGAAAGTCTATCGCAAGATGGACATCGGCACGGCAAAACCCGCGCCTTCCGAGCTGAAGAGAATAAAGCACCATCTGATTAACGTTCTTGAACCCACAGACCGCCTTGACCTGTCGAAGTTCCTGGAGCAGGCTGACAAGGTAGTCACAGAGTGTCACAAAAATGGGTGCCCGATTGTCGCTGTTGGTGGGACGGCCATGTATCTCACCGGGTTGCTTTTTGGTGTTCACGATGGTCCGTCTCGAGACGACGCATTTCGTGCCAAGTTGCGCGCCGAACGCGATGCGAATGGCCTGGCCCCTTTGCACGCTCGCCTAAAAGCCATCGACCCAGTCTCGGCTGAGAAAATCAATCCCAACGATTTTCAACGCATCGAAAGAGCCTTGGAGATCTTCGCCCAGACAGGTGAGCCACCTAGCACGCAAAAGGCCAATTGGTTTCGCACTCCACGTTATGACTCTCAAGTTCACATTATTACTTGGCCCCGGGATGTTCTTCGAAGACGGATCGAAGAACGTATCGACCGAATGTTTGAGGCCGGCTGGGTTGAAGAAGTGGCAACTCTCGATCGAACATGCGGATTCAGCCCTGAGGCGATCATGGCCTTGGGATACCGAGAGATCAAAGAACACCTGACCATCGGTGGCAAAGAAGCGCCGCTTCGCGATCGCATCAAGATCAAAACCTGGCAGTTTGCTCGTCGGCAACTGACCTGGATGAACCGCTATCCACATGCTGAGAAAATTGTTTGCCAAGACGGTGATGACACCGAGTCAATCGCCCAGAAGATCTTTTCATCTTTTGAGCCCATGTGGCTGGCCTCAGACAAGTAGCCAAAAAAATGGCGAACCCGAAGGCTCGCCATTTTCTAATCTGCTTATTGCAAACGGT
>JAJRYU010000372.1 GCA_024275615.1 Planctomycetota bacterium | reverse complement strand
CTTAGCACTTGGTAAGCGAGGTTGATGCCGGGTGGGACGTTCGCTGGCAGATAGAGTTCGAATAGAGCTGGGCCTTCAGAGGGCAGGTAGCCCGGTGTCACTACCCAGGTGCTCAAACTCAATTCGAGCTGGCCGCTCACTCCGGCGAAAGTGTAGTTGTAGCCTGCTGTCAAATCCACAAGCAGATAGAACAGAGCACCTGGATCGCCAGCCACACCAAATAGAAAAGGTGAGTTTTCTGTGACTGAGAATGAACCGCCCACAGCAAGATCAGAAGCGCCGCCAAACTCGAAACAGCCAAGATCAACAGCGCCATCGTCACTGCGCAATGTGATACCCAGAGGATTCTTGGGTGCCACGATCGGCTTGCGAACGCGAGAGATTCCCGAAGGGTCTTTCCACACCGGTGTGGGGCTTCCTTGATTACGGCAAGGAGATCCGGTGGTGAGCTGGTAGTTGCCAACCGCAGCGTTGACAAAACCAGGAGCGCTCGCCGACAAAGAGTTGCTTAGCAAAGGGGCGTTAGCGACGACGTCAGGCAAACCACCTGTGGGGAACCAATTCGAATTCCCCGTCGTCGGCCAAGCTAGCCAATTGCCAACCGTGCCGCCAAAGACATTGTCAGAGCCGAAGACCAAGTTGTTTGTAAGTACAAGGGAAACAGTGGCACTGCTGTGGCGCTCAAAGACGCGAAAATTGTTGCCGCCAGCGATGATGGTATTGCCGATGAGGCTAAGCGTTCCGGTTCGTACGCCACTCCCATCGCCGATATTGATGATCTTGCGGTTACCAGCACTTGTGGTTCTGATGATGAGGTTGCCCGCCATGAGCGCATTGCCCGTGCCATTGGAGGCCCAGTCAATGTCATATCCGCCGGCGTTTGCAAAGACGCATCCTTCAATGATCGTGCTTATCGAGCGGTCTTTGTAGTTGATGCCACCAACACTATCGTGGGTGTAGCAGCCTCGGAGCAAAATGTCGTCTGAAGCCATGTAGAAGTTGTGGGTGAAGCCTGTTCCCGTGCCGTTAAAGGCGGTCTCGCAGTTCTCAATGAGAAGATCTTCCGATCCGGTGGTGCTAAACCACCCGTTGTCATTGTTGTGGGAATAGCAATTGCGAAAGGTTATGTGATCGCCACGGATGTAGGCTGCCGCGGCATTTTGAGAATAGGAAGTACCACCGCGGGCATTCTTGAACTCGAGGTTTTCAATCACCCACCAGGCATCAACCGGCCAAATGTAGAAAATGCCCCGGTTGATGTCTTGACCGGTGGCATCAAGGATAGGACGTTGCCCGCCGGTGATGATTCCACGGATGGTGATGGGCGCCCCCGGCAGACCTGAGTTATAGAAGGACAAGCGACTGACTGTAACTGGGTAGGTGCCGGGTTGTACTTCGATGATATCGCCGGGCTGCGCATTACTGATTGCGGTTTGTAAGGCGGCAAAAGTGGCGACCACCCAAGTGGTGGCGCAGGCACTGGGACAAGAAATCAGGACAAGAAAAACTGCATTCAACAACAGACGACCCATGGCAAACTCCAGTTTCCGCAGCGCGTCTGAATTCTACCTCGAATCCCCATATTACGTCGCGCTATTCTTGACCATTTCCGGGTCTGGCTGCGGTGCTTTTTCTTTCTATAGCCTGTCTACAAGGAGCGTGAGTTGAATGTGAGAATCGCGATGTCGACATTCATGCCTCTATTTCGGAAAGACGACTGACTCTTGAGTTTTTGCCCCCCGGTTGGGGGCGCGCAGTAATATCGGCGCTTCTTTTGCGCTTTTCCAGTCCGATTCTACTTGCAACGTCGTTGGATTGGCGTGATAGCGCAATGCGAGCAGCGATTGGGGCGGAACATCGCTCAATCTGGCGATGCCAGACTTGCTCACCAGGACGTCAATATAGGGAGGTTCGAACTTGCCAATGAGATCCTGCGGGTCCCTATCTCCAAGAATGACCCCCGTAATTCGACCGCCGCCCACCTGGCCTTGACCGGGGCGTGCCACTTCAATTTTCCAAGCGAGTGCCGGCTTCCTCTTGTTCCAATCAAAAGACACTGAGGGGCTCCCACTCACTTGAAAATAGAGCTTGCCGATAAGCGCATGGGTGTCGGTGTAGGCGTGAAAGAACAAGGGCTGTTCGAGCTTCTTGCGGTCGATGCCATTCCCCATCTTCATGATGGCGGAGTAATTCGGGCCTAAAGTCAAGATCGAAGGATCCCAGCTAAATGGGTAGTTCAGGATGACAATGTTGTGCACGTCGACAAGCTTGGCACGAACCTTCTGGGAGAAGCCTTTGGGTGGGTTCCTCAAGGCGACGCAGAGTGTCCTTTCGATTTCTACAGGTTCTTCCGTTGGAATATCGGCGGATTGCCCGGAGATACTCGGATTAAGAGTCTTCTCCGCTTGATTCTTGAAGTGAGATCGCTTGGGTAAGCGACGTTGGTCATTGATGGATGAAGGCGGCAGAGCAGTCTCTTTGTCGACGATCTGCAATTCCCCCGATCGGCGATCTTGAGCAAACCAAAAGAGGAATGTCGAAAGGAGGAGACCCAATGAAACGGTGCCGACAAAGCCGAGGGCAATCCGTTTGCTGTGTCTTCGTTGAGATGTCACGACAAAGGTCTAACCTGAATAATTCTGAAAAACGGAGAAGTGGTTGCTCGAGAGAAACGCCAAGCCATAGCTTTTATAACCGACTATCATTGCGAACAGGCCGCCTTTTTTTAGATTTTCTCTGTACGGCACCGTGCATTCCTTGACCACCGTCGTTGGGGCCTCCCAAGGTTCATAGCTCCCCAATGTTGTGAGTGACTGACGTTCGTTGTGCGGGGGGGGCCCAACTATCTTGTCTAAGGAATGTA
Source organism: Planctomycetota bacterium (assembly GCA_024275615.1). Taxonomy (GTDB): domain Bacteria; phylum Planctomycetota; family DRQF01; genus S139-23. The sequence goes on along the minus strand of JAJRYU010000372.1, from coordinate 3,784 downwards.
CTCTTGGCAGCCGCGACAAATGGAAATCTCGTCCAGGCGACCTTCTTCGTGGAGCTTGCGATAGTGTTCGGCATTCTCACTGGTCCACAATTCGGAAATTGAAGTGTCATTGGCATTGCCAACATTCATTTCACAGTCGTAGTCATAGCAGCAAAGGGTGGTGCTGCCATCATGATAGACCTGCATAGTCTTGTAGATCATTCGGCAAGGTGGTTTGGGCGTGCCGGCCTCTTCGAGAGCTTCGAGTTCTTTCAAACCGGCCGGTTGCTCGACGCTCTTGTTTTCGACGCTGTTGTTCCATGTCTGGTAACTTGAGAAGGCCACCTCGTCGTGTTCTTCTAACCAGGGTTCCCACATTTGTTCGAAGGCCTCGATATCATCAATGGTCTCTTCCATCTTGATCATGCGCAGGATGACGTAGGGCAATTGCGATCCACGTTCTTTGCGCATGCGGAACAGTCTCTTGACGTTTTCGATGACTTCGTCATAATTTGCGTTGACCCTGATCTTCTCGAAGACATCCTTACGGGTACCGTCCAAGCTAATGTTGAGAAAAGGGACTTGGGCATCGATAAGGGCGTGGATATTTGTTTCCGTCAGGTAGGTGCCGTTGGAAACCACCATGGTTAAGTCCACACCCACATCATGGGCGTAAGCCAGCATCTTGCCGAATTGGGGGTGAATGAAACTCTCACCGAATCCCTGAGGCAAGAACAAGACGCGCTCGTGCTTGGCGGTTTCGTTGGCAATCTTGGTGAACAAGTCCCAATCCATGTTGTCATGGCCACGGACCGCCGTCTCCCGGGGGCACATGGGGCACCTGAGATTGCAGTGGTTAGTCACTTCGACGCCAAGCGAAAAGGGGAAAGCTCCCGCCTTACGATCTTTCTTGGCCTCGGTGAGGATTGTATCCAAGTAGCCCATCGGGACTCCCACAACGGGCTAGTAGTACCAGCCCCCTCGATTACCCGTTTGGGTAAACATGCACAATAATCTATCAAACAACGCCTGATTCCTCATCGACTTCACTGCGATTCATCTTGCGTATTACGCAGATCTTAACCCGTTTTGCAATCTTCGGGCAGTCAAGGTCGATCTCTATGGTTATAACGGCGTCTGAGTGTTTTATAGACAAAGACGACGCATTCTTGCTTTTGACTGCACAAAATGCCAAGTCTGCCCGCTTCACGGGGACATAGAGTTTGATAAATGGCTGATGGTCCTGACATTTCGTTGATCGTGCTGTCTTGGAACACGCTTGAGCTGACACGTGCCTGTTTGCGTGAGCTTGAGAATTGCGCCAAAGACTCCCCACTTTCATACGAGACGATCGTGATTGACAACCACTCTGAAGATGGTTCTGCCGACATGATCGCTCAGGAGTTTCCGCGCGCCCGCTTGGAGCGTAATCAGGAAAACGTCGGCTACGCTCGAGGTGTCAATCAAGGGCTTGCGCTTGCCACCGGTCGCCTTTTGACTCTCCTTGGAAGCGACACCGAGGTTCGAGTTGGGACTTTGGAATACATGGCCGAGTACCTCATGGCCAATCCGAATATAGGGGTTGTGGCCCCTCGTTTGGTCAACCCAGACGGCACATCCCAGCGGGCTTGCATGAGGTTTCCAGATCTGAAGGTTGCCTTGGCCTACGATACGGCCTTAGAGCACACCCAGTTCGGGGACAAGATTCTCAATTACTACAAGTATGAAGATTGGGGCCACGATCAAGATGCCTTTGTTGATCAACCTCCAGGGACATGCTTGATGCTAAAACGAGAGGTCTACGATTCTGTGGGGCCGATGGACCGAATGCTCTGGTTGTTCTTTAACGATGTTGATTGGTGTCTGCGGATAAGGCGGGCGGGATGGGACATTCGCTATCTCCATGAGAACACCTCTGTCCTCCATCACATCGGGCAAAGCACGAGCCGCTTTCCGACATTCCCCTATGAATGGCATAAAAACCGTCTCCATTTCTACCGCAAACACTACCACGCCATGGGTGTCTTCTTCGTCAAAATCGCCATGATCTACATTGCCGCCCGAGAAGTGGTTCGCATGAGAAAGAACCTGGAAAGCACGCGGGAATTCTTCACTCATGCCGGTCAAGTTGTCCGGGCCTTAGGAGGTGTGCTCTTGATGTAAGGCGTCAACCGCGCCGCTTGAAGCGTGCGAACGTGATGCCGGTAGGAAGATTCTCAGGTTCTACCAATTCGTAGCGTTCGCGGAGTTTCGTCAGCGACTTTGGATCAGTGTCGATCAGACAGATCATCGGTGGTTTTTCGCTGAGGGCGACACGAACAAGAGTCTTCAAATCCGCTTGATCTTTGACCAATATCCAACGGTGGCCGGTGCGGTGGCCGCTCTGTTCGTAGTAGAGAAGAACGTCCCTGCGATCGCCATCCAGAACGAGCCACGCTGACTTTGGCAGGGTATCAGCGACCCAGTCAAGGCGCTCGCGGTCCAATCTGGTTGAAGGGGACCTACGTGTTGCTTCAAATTGAGCCCCCAGGACAATGAGAGTCAAGATGAGCCCCACAGCAGTGAGAAGTTTTGGTGTCGGGCGATTTTTTTCCGGTGTGGTCAACAAAAGCGTGATCGGTACGGCATAAGCGCTGAGGACCCAAGACGTCGGGAGGGCTTGAATACCGAACCGGCGAGCCATTGGTACTGCCGCCACCGCAAGAGCCAGGAGCCCCAATCCTCGATAATCTTGGCGGCAGAGAAAGGCAGCCACAACAAGGCTCCCGAACGAAGCCAAGCCACTCCAGGCTGGTAGCCCCCAGAGACCCAAATTCGGCCCTAGATTCTGCCAGGAAGACCAAGACGAATCGCTTGCAGCTTGGCCGGCCACGGCGAATTGAAAAACTAGCAGAATGACGAGAGAAACGACGGACAGGCTGAAAAGTGAGAGTCCAAGAAGCCGATGAATGACGTAAGCGACGGCTGCCAAACCCAGAAATGCGGGTGCTGAAGCGCCAATGGTGACGCCATCAACAATGATGACGCCGAAAGCACCAGCGATCGTCAAGCCAAGAAATATCGAGCCACCCCCCCGGCGGATGACGTTCAAGAGCAAGAGCAGGCCACCCACGGCAGCGATCAACCCCAAAAGCCTGGATGGACGTTCCATGAGGCCGCAAAAATCTGCCCAGGAGTCTTGGACCCTGACCGGAAGAGTTGCCGTGTCATCAAATTCAATGACTTCGTTGAGGAATCGTGCTTCTTGGCGGCTCAAATGCTCTCTGGAAGCCGAATATGACATCAAACCGACGATGATGGCAAAAAGAAGCACACTTGGCACAAGGCTCGGTATTGACTTCTGGACCGGATCTGGAGATTCTTGTCTGTTTGACTTCATAGTGCTTCTTCGCGTTGAACCCATCCCATGATAGTTTCTCTGTGGTCCTGATCCTGGGAAGGCCGAGCCCACAATCCAAGTACTTTCAGTGATGAGCCTATGAAAATCACATTTGTCCATATCGTCGAACAAATTCAGTATGAACCGCAAACGGCTTTGTTGGCATCAGTCGCCAGATCGCTGGGTCATGAGGTTTCCCGGGTGCCCACCGATTTTGGGACGAAACAAGAGTTCTTGACCGCCGCTCTCTTGGCCCAAGCCCCTGAACTCTTGGCGGTCCGGGTTACTGGGGAAATGCGCGAGGCCGTGCATTGGTCTCTGGCAGAGCTCCGCAAAAGCTGTCCAGACTTGCCCATCCTACTTTATGGTCCTCTTGCCGAAGATGCTCCTGGCGAGCTGTCAGGTGTCGCCGATCCGGCCCTGTTG
>JAJRYU010000371.1 GCA_024275615.1 Planctomycetota bacterium | reverse complement strand
CATTGTTGGATCCTTCAATGATGACACCGTCGGTCTTCAAGCAGGAAAGGTTGAAATCTTCGCCACCCGGACCTTGGGTATCATCTATGGGCATACGGCTTTCGACAGGCTGGGGTCATCGGTAAGCAGTGCGGGTGATGTCAACAACGACGGTGTGCTCGACCTCATTCTCGGAGCACCCTCAGAGAGCAGCAACGCACTCCTTGCCGGCAGCGCAAGGGTCACCTCTGGCGCTGATGGTGCTGTTCTTCATCATTTTCATGGTGATGGCACGAAAGACCGTTTCGGCGCTTCTGTCAGCGGACTTGGGGACATCAATGGCGACAATCATGCCGATGTCATTGTCGGTGCTCCGGAGGATCTTGTCGGCTCATCTGCAGCGGGTTATGCCCGAGTCTATTCGGGACTTGATGGCAGTACTATTTTCGCGCTTACGGGCAACAGCATAGGCGACGCATTCGGTACCGCCGTGAGTGGCACAGGTGACGTCAATGGCGATGGCACTCCCGATTTTATTGTTGGAGCATCAAAAGAAGATACGGCCATAAGCGACGCCGGAACTGCAAGAGTCTATTCCGGTCTTACTGGCAACGTCTTGTACACGTTCGCGGGTGCTGCCTCGGCGGATTCTTTGGGATTCTCCGTCGGAGGCGCCGGCGATGTCAATGGCGACGGATTCATGGACCTCATTGTAGGCTCGCCGGGAGATGACACCCTTGCAGCAAACACGGGCAGCGTGCAGGTTTTCTCCGGGTTCGACGGCAGCGTTCTTCACTTTATAACCGGACTTGCCATATTTGACTTCTTCGGCGCTCAAGTCACTGGTGTTGGCGATGTCAATGCTGATGGCTTCGACGATTTCGTTGTCAGCGCACCGGCCGCGGACGTCAACGGCCCGGACTCCGGCAGTGTTACCGTTTTCTCCGGTATCACGGGTGGTGTTCTTTATACTTTCCATGGCAATTCAGCCGCCGATCTCTTCGGCTCGGCGGTGAGCGGTGCTGGGGATGTCAATGGCGATGGCTTCGCCGATGTGGTCGTCGGCACCCTAAACGACGACACAGGTGGTTCTCTCTCTGGAAGTGTGACGATTTTTTCCGGAATCGATGGCTCAGTCATTAAGACGTTTGTTGGTCAAGTCCCTGGACGCCGACTCGGCTCTGCCGTGGGTGGAGCAGGTGACATGAATGGAGATGGATTCGCAGACATCATCATCGGTTCCATTGGCACTCAACAAAACGGTGAGCAATCAGGAAGTGCAGAGGTCCTATTTTCAGATACCCTGCCGGTTCTGAGTTACAGTTCTAGCTTAGGCCAGCACAATCTACAATTGAATTGGCTACCTAACGGCGGCGACATCAATGCTCTCATGGGAACGCTTGCTTGCAGCTGCGCGACTCCAGGAGGATTGGGCGTGATTGCCGTGAGCCTTGCCCCAGCCGATGTTTTGATCTTCGGATTCCCGCTTCTTGTTGCCGGGGATCCTACGAATCTCATACTCATGGGGAATTTGGGCTACAGCGCCATGGGTGATTTCATGGCCCCCAATGTCTCGCGACAATTTCCTTCGATCGCTGGTTCTCTCATTCACATCCAGTTCTTTGAGAGCAGTCCCATTCTCGGTAGCTCCAACGGAATTCGTTTGCTCGTGGTTCCTTAACCGCTTTGTTCAACGCGCCACGAGGGCACACTAATAGGGCGAGTTGAGGTGGCGAGGTCATGATCGCGAGAATGAGGTAAACTCTCCTCGTCCACAAACCTCTCCGAGATTGAATCGCCATGAAAGTCGCCATTGCGCAAATCGCTCCGGTGTTTTTAGACCGCCAACGAACGCTTGAAAAAGTCTCTTCATGGATCGAAAAGGCGGCCAAAGCCGAGTGTCGTTTGGTCGCATTTTCCGAAACGCTCGTTCCTGGCTATCCCATCTGGCTGGATCGTACAGGCGGAGCTCGGTTCAATGATGACCAGCAAAAAGAAATTCACGCACTTTACCTCGATCAAAGCGTCGACTTAGCCGGGGGAGATCTTCAAGGTATTTGCCAACTCGCGAATGACCACAACATGTTTGTGGTCATTGGCATCGCTGAACGGGCGCGAGATCGCAGCGGTTACACCATCTATTGTTCCGCCGTAGTCATTGGCGATTCTGCAGAGATTTTGAGCGTTCATCGCAAGCTCATGCCGACCTATGAGGAGCGCCTCGCTTGGGGCATTGGCGACGGTGCGGGCCTCGTCGTACACCCCGTCGATGACTTCCACTTGGGAGCCCTCAATTGCTGGGAGAACTGGATGCCATTGGCCCGGGCGGCTCTTCAAGGACAGGGGGAAGATCTGCATGTCGCTCTTTGGCCAGGCCAGTTGCGGAACACGATCGACATCACTCCATTCATGGCGATCGAAGGTCGGTCCTATGTCATGTCATCAAGCGGACTCCTACGAGCTTCAGACATTCCTGTTGAAACTCCTCTTCGATCGGCGATGGTCAATTCAGAAGACGAGATCATCCTCTGTGGTGGATCCGTCATTGTGGGCCCCGATGGTAAATTGCTCCGGCCAGCGCTTGTCGACCATGAAGATCTGATCTGCGCTCATTTGGACACTCAACGTGTCCGCGCTGAACGTCAGAACTTTGATCCTCATGGCCACTATGGCCGACCTGACGTGCTCAAACTTGTTGTCGATCGTCGCCGCCAACGTACTGTTGAGTTTGAAGACGACTAACCCGCCCTTGTTCATGAGCTTGTGGTCACCGGCGGTCATGGATTCACATCTCTGCTCGGAGTCGATCCCGCAGGCTCTTTTCGCGACTCATCGACGATCCCCTGTCAATGTTCAATGGCTGCAGAGTGTTCGACATCGAGGAATGAGCCGTGAGCAACCATCGGTCGTGAGTGGCGAATGACGATGAGGTCGGGCGCTATGCTGCTGCCCTTGGCCGCAAGGTCGTGAATATGCGGGTTAGAGTACGACCGATTAACAGCTCAATTCCGAATTCTCTATGGCTGCAACTGGAGAATGTCCTGAGTGACTCCCGTCAAGACTGAGTCGATGAGACCTGGCCCCCGAAGCATCAACGCCTGCGCCCACACATCGATTGTTGGCAGGCCGAGTGGGATGGCGGCCGTTTGCACGGCTGTACCATTGATATCGGCGAGAACGACCGCAGCGACGGTGATTGGATCGTTCAAATCCAAGCACAGATTGATCGGGGCTGGAAAGCAAGGTCCTGAACCAACACCAGAAATGCTGTACAGAAAGTAGACCCACTCACCAGGATTCGCGTTGTGAACAGTGAAGGTCGCGGAAGATCCCATGACCAGATTTGTACTTACCAAAGAAGGAAAAGCCGTGCCGGCAAATTCATAGGGGCCCAAGTCAACGGCGCCGACAAGACGGGGATTTTCGTCCAAATCCCATATCAAGCTTGGAGACAACGCCGTGTTGTCGCCAGCGCTGATGCAAGGGGAAGACGGCTGGACATGGAAATCTCCATTGGCGAGATTCACAAAGAGCGGAGAATCATCGAAGCACGCCGGAAAATTTGATGCATTCGGTGGATCCTCTCCGACAATAGTCTCGAAAAGCCCCTCTACGCAGCAATGGGCGAGGTCGTAATTCCCAACGATCTGCTTCTTCAGAAGTGGCACAATGTCTTCCCCTGGAACTGGCGGGTAGCCAAAATTGTCGAAGAAAATGCAATTTCTGATCGTCGCCATACTAGCCCCATAGAAGGCTGCCCCTGCCCCCTTGTCGCACTGATTGTCGGCAAACGTGCAATTGACGACATCGATCGTGTTCGTGTTGCTAAAACCCAAGGTGAGCAAGCCGGCACCGTAGTTGCCGTCACTAAAACCCGCACCAGACGGATGGGACACAGCGCGGTTACCGGCGAACAGGCAATTCGTAATCGTCGCGTCACTCCAGGCGGTTAGGCCTGCGCCTGCGTGCGCAAAGTTGTCCACAAATTCGCAACGATCGGCGACGACGGAACCATTTGCAACAACTCCTGCACCGTAAGCTGTGCCACCGCCAATCGGATAGAAATTCCCGGTCTGGTTGCCAACGAACTTGCATCGCGTGAGAGTCGACTGGCAACCGAAACCTATGTTCAGCGCTGCGCCCCTCCCCTGTCCTTGGGACGAGACATAGTAATGATTGAGGAAATCACAGTCAGTAAACGTCACGGTTGAGGACCCTGTGATGAGGATACCGCTTACCCATCCACCACTGCCGCAGTTACAGGTGTAGCCGTCTTTGATCACGCAATTCTCGAAGACCGAGTTGCAGTCTATGAGCCTTGCCGCGGAACCGTAACCAACGGCATTGTAGCGAAATGTGCAATTCTTGATCGTGGGGCTGCCCACGTTGACGAGCAAGCCAGCACCGCCTGGCAACACGGGACCGTCACCACGGCCGGCAATGATGGTAAACCCATCAAGAATGGCTGTCGCATTCGTGCCGGTGCCAGTCACAATGTGATAGCTGTTGCCAAGGGACCCAGACCAAGCAAACTGCCACCAATTCGCGCCGCTGCCATATGTGTCATTCTGATCGATGTCACCACTGAGATAGGTCGGGTTCCCGGGAACGTCGCGTTGGGCAAGAGACGTTTCTCCCGCCACAAACCCGCCGTAGAGTCCCACGCCATTCTTCAACTGAAAGGTCGCTGACCTTTGACCCCTGGGTCCCGCGAAATAGCTGCCTTGGGCCACCCAGATATCACCTTGAGCTGTTGCAGCAAGTGCCGTTTGCAGATTGGTAAAGGCATCAGACCAGGAAGTTCCTGTCCCCGCACCCGTTGCGGCGACATCGACATAGGTGACCTGGGAAACTGAAAGACCAGAAAGGAGGAAAAGCAGCAAGAATACGCGGAGTGTCAACATTCTCTTCGGCCCCATAGGGAGTTCATCGATGATCATCTAGCAGTAGTGATTTCGCCACCGCAAGAATCATGCCTCATTTCCGTTGTCGTTAAAAGAGCCAGAAAACCGGGGGAGCGTTAGCTTTCGGGAGAATCGTCTACGGTCCGGCGCTGCACAATCACCCCTTGTGTCAGCTTTCCGGACACGATGTACAGATGAAAGTTAGGATAAGTCAAGTCAAGCTCAGGGCAAAAAGCGTGTGACGATGAGGGCGATATTTTCGTCAGAGAGTCCAAATTCCGCTAACAAGGTGTAGCGCCCCCCCTTCAATCTGACATGGCCGGAGGCCTGTTGCCAATCGCTAAGGGGCAGCGAGAAACCGAAATCCCCGGACTTGTACTCTGTACGCTTGGTCAAACCATTGGGCTCATAGTTAAGTTGGACACGAAAATCTGCTCCGAATCCTTCCCCTTCTTGGCATGTCGCGAGACGCAAATAGAAACCGGAGAATCCGGCTTCGACAACGGGAACAGCAATGTCGGCGCCTTGAGCGACGTCAACTTCTGCGCCTCCGACATAGGCAAATTCAACACCATCCAACCACTCAATTCGGCTCCCGGTTTCACCGGCTCCGACAGTCGAATGAAGACGAAGAGTGGCAGGGTGGCGCAGGAGTTCTCGCAACCAGTCGGTTTTGTTCTGAGCTCGCAAGTTCGCCACGATGGAACGCTTCGCCACCAGACAATAGGAAGCGATTGACATGGGAGTACCCCGAGCCAGGGAGAGACTGTTAAGTAATTTGGCAATTCCTGCGTGTTGCTCTGGACCGGCAGTTACCCACAGTTGGTTGCCAAGAAACTCCAACGAATAAAGGCTGTCCTCCCAGAATCTTGGCGTGACTGATTGTCGAATGAGATCGTAAACCGTTTCTGGGAGGAAATAGTTGCGGTCGGAGCTGAAGATCGGATCATCTTTATTCCAACTGTCGAAGAGTCGCGAACCAGACGTCGTCCAGCCCAAGTCAATCGCTGGTGTCCCGAGATACGGACTGGTGAGAAAACCAGCGTTGTAGACTTTCGTTAGACCACGAATGCTAGGCAATGTCGGCGCCGCGAGCACCTTGCCGGTCACCCGAACAACAATAAACCTAGGATTTTCATCCTGGCTTGAGACGCAGCCAACGACAAGTCCATCGCCGACAGCAACAACTCCGGATGACGTGAATTTACGAACATGCATTCGGGGCAGCTGAATAGCCGCCACTCCTGCAGATTCTGATTCGAAGTTCTCAAGGGAAAAATCATCCGTCAGAGTTCCTTGTATCCGAAGATTGACCGAACCGTTGGGCAACGAAGAAGGACGAACAAATATGTCCATGCCTCGCGGCACCTTGATGACGTTAGGTTCCGTTCTCGTCGCTGATTGGGCAATCTGTCCGGACTGAGCGCCCACGAGATGAGCGATCTCCAGAGACCGAATTCTGATTCGCTGACCGTCAATGGCATGTCCGGTTGCGCTGCTCAAAATCTCCGAGCCTTGATTCTTGCCAGCACGCAAGGCCTCAAATTTCTTGCCATTGATGACATAACGGCTCGCGCCCAAACTGGCGAGCGACCCTACCCTCGCTTTGACAACCAAGATTTCAACTTGAAACGTGCGCCGCCTGGATGTCGCAAGAGTCTTCAGAAAACGCTCAATTTTGCTCAACACGTCTGGTTTCTGCCGAATCATAAGCCGACTTCCGGACTCGTTGAGACGCATGAAAGTACCACCTTGATCCCACGATTCTGGACCAATGGAATCTCGAATCATGCGAACGAGAAAATCAGCCCTCGAGACGTCATCGCCCTGTGAATCGTTCCCTGCTGGCTCTTCTTCTCGGGTACGATAGGCCGTTCTGATTGGTAGTTGCCAATGTTCGACCATGGCGTCATCGCTCGAACGTGCAAAACCTTCGACGTCAAAGACCCGTAACTCAAGGTTTTGAGATTGGCAAAAAGAAGGGACTGCAAGAAAAAACAAAGCGGATATGGTCAAGAAACAAGAACGCATGGGGGCAACTCCTCTGGTGACGGACCGT
>JAJRYU010000370.1 GCA_024275615.1 Planctomycetota bacterium | reverse complement strand
CGTAGCCGAAAAGCTCGCTCTCAAGAAGTGACTCGGGAATCGCACAGCAATTCTCGGAAATGATGCGGCCATGACGCCTCTCGCTCAGAAGATGAACAGCTTGGGCAACAACTTCCTTGCCAGTTCCGCTTTCGCCGGTGATCAAGACCGGAAGATCTGAGCGTGCGACTTTCTTGACCAATGTCTTGAGTTCGCGCATCGCTGTCGAATCACCGACCAAGGCACCTCGATGGCCGATGCGCTCAAGATTGCCCGCATCCAATGGGCTCGAACCATCTCGAAAAGCAGCGCGCAAACGAGAATCTTGTTCTTCGACCTGGACGTGTAGGCGGCGATTCAGCTCTTCAAGCCGGTGACTCTTGCCAACTACTTCTTCATAGAGCCTGGCGTTTTCCAAGGCCACAGCCGCATGGTCAGCCAAGATCTTCAACAGCCGAAACTGGCTGCGCTTGAAGACACCCTTGTGAAGCCTGTTGTCGACGTACATCACACCGAGAACCCGGTTCTTTACTTTGAATGGCACACACATGACTGACCGAAGACCAAGGGAATGGACACTCTCCTTCGCACCGAAGCGTTCGTCATCCGCCGCGTTCACGCAAAGCACAGCCTGGCCTGACGTGCTCACCTGAGTGGCAATCGACCAACTTACAGCAAACTCCGGTGCACCGACGGCCTGTTGCTCGAAATTTCGGGCCACCCGGAATTCCATTTCCTGCTTGCCAACCATAATGAGGAATCCGCGCTCAGCACCGGTCAAGTCAATGGCATTGTCGATGATGAGATTAAGCAAGCGCTTCAACTCATGCTCCGTATTGAGCGCCGATGCGATTCCTTGCAGCCGCAATAGAATATCGTTTGTCAGTGGTTCGCTATCTTCTTCAAGCTGCAAATCACCACCCACATCGATTGTCGCCTGGGTGACAGTCTCGGCATAGGTATCGGTCTTGAGTTTCGGCTCCAAGCAGACTTTCGTTCCGCCTATTTGCACAACGTCGCCGACAGCCAACTTACTTTTGCGAACTCGGCGTCCATTGAGAAAAGTTCCATTTTGGCTGCCAACGTCAACAACGAACCAAACACCATCCACGCATTCGATCTTGCAGTGGTGACGAGAAGCACGAGGATCAGCAAGAGGGAGGCTGTTGTCGTGCGCACGCCCGAGAGTAATCGTCTCACCTCGAAGATCATAGTTTTCCTGGGAGCCAGAATCGCGCACGTTGAGCTTGAGTGCCACGGAATCTACAGTTTCAGACATACTCTCCTCCGTACAGATGTCACGCACGACGCCCTATCCATGTTTAGGACGTTGCCGAATACCTGAGCGTTCCCCAAAATGCTCAACAATGTGAACAAGCCCAAACGCTTCGTGCATTTTCGCACATTTATGTGCGGCCCGAGTCAAAAGATGACTGTTTCCGCTCACATGACGATACTGGATGGCGATTTGACACGTAGTATTTTGTTTTTTTTTGTTCATAGCTCATTCGCTCAAACCGAAGTTGATTTCGAAGG
>JAJRYU010000031.1 GCA_024275615.1 Planctomycetota bacterium | reverse complement strand
GTTCAATCCCCAGAAACCTGTTGTGGTCTCGTCCCTGAGGCAGATGCAAGAATTTGTCACTTCGCAGACCCCAGTGCAAAAATCGACGGCCCAAGTCAGCGGACGGCGATAGAACTAGGTCGATGTGCTCGATCATCCTCAGAAAGGCAGTGCGCCGTGTTTCAAAAAGCACGAGATTCTTGGCAAGATCCTCCTCACTTAGAGACTGAACCGGGAGCTCTTGTTGTACTTGGGAACGTACGCTGGCCGCCCAACGCATGGGTTCATCGAGGGCAATTTTTGTCCATTTACGAACTTGGATGAGTCTGTTGATCCATTTTCGCGCTGAATCCGTCTGCTTGTAAGTGGTTTGTTGCATGCATGAGGCACAGTTTGACGCAATTGGTTCCTCACAAAGAGCACCTTGGGGATCCACCAATTGTCCCATTCGTGAGCACATCAGCCAAAAATCATGGAGGGTCAGAAAGACTCGGGCGCCCATTTCCTTTGCGAGTTTCGGCAAACCAGCGGACCAATACATTAAGTGTTGAAAATGAACCACATCCGGCTCGAATTCGTTGAGTACGTGAAGGAATGCAGATTCCATTTCTGGATGATTCCAAGTCTCTTCGATAGATGTGTGACATAGATTGTTATTGACTTCCCAAAGTGGAATACCTTGGACTGATTTCCTGGTCACGTGTCCGGTTCGACGGGAAATCACCTTGTCTGTGGTGACCACGGCCGTTTCGATTTGCGGCCTCAAGCAAGAGGCCAGCTGTGCCGTGTACTGTTCGACACCAGCACGGTGATTCGGAAGATAGATATGGACAGGAAAGAGGACTTTCATATTCTGATCATCGAAGTCTTAGTTGCGGTCAGAACCCGGCTCTGGCCAAGACACTACATAATTCAACTCCGAGTGGGTATCCTCTGACCCAAGTCCAGCTTAGAAGAAGAAAACCCAAAACCACGAGATTGCGAATAGGTCAGGCTAGAAAGCTAACATGATAACACTTACATCTGTCTACAAATCCTACGGGACCTTCAAGGCAGTACTGGACCTTTCATTTGAAGTTGAACGCGGCGAGATCATCGGGCTTGTCGGACCTAACGGTGCGGGTAAGACCACAACTATGAAGATGATTACTGGTTTCCTCGTTGCCAGTTTCGGCGTTGTCAAGGTTGCCGGTCAAGATGTCGCTAAATTTCCAGAACGTGCACAACGGGTCATCGGCTATTTACCGGAACACAATCCACTCTACCCGGAAATGTTGGTTAGAGATTATTTGCGTTTCGTGGGACGCATGCGCGATCTCTCTGGTCGCGATCTCAAGGACCGTTTTGACAAGGTCGTGGCAGATTGTCACCTTCAAGAGAAGGTCTCGTCACCAATTTCGACCTTGTCCAAGGGATTCAAGCAGGGCGTGGGAATCGCTCAGGCTATGATCCATGATCCCCAAGTCCTGATCTTAGACGAACCGACGTCCGGGTTAGATCCTAATCAGATCGTCGACATCCGCCGGCTCATTGCTCAGTTGGGCGTCGACAAAACTGTCATTTTATCGACGCACATTCTTTCTGAAGTTGAGGAGACTTGTTCGCGGGCCATCATGCTTGTTGGCGGCAAGCTGGCACTTGACGACACTATCTCGAGTCTATCGGGAGCAAACACTCTAAGAATCACCGTCAACAAGAGTGAAAAAACCGTACTTGGAGCACTCAAGGAAGTTGATTTCGCTGGCGAAGCACAATGGCTCGGGTCTGAGTCCGGTTGTCACACCTACCTGGTTGAAAGCGCATGTGGCAAGGACATAGCGGCTTGCCTCTTCAAACTGGCGGCGGACCAAGATTGGGTCTTGTCTCACCTCGCTCGCAACAAGACGACTCTGGAAGATACCTTCAGGAGCATTAGCCAAAAAGAAGGAGCGAAGCTTTGAGCAAGATCTGGGTGCTGGCTGGAAAGGAGTTTCGGGGCTACTTCTCGTCATGGCTGGCGTACATTTTTATCGCTGCTTTTGTCTTGTCGTCCGTCGTGACTTTTTTCTACCTAGATAGGTTTTTCGGCAACGGACGGGCAGAAATTCGTGGTTTTTTTGCTTGGCTCCCTTTCACTTTGGCCATTTTGGTGCCGGGGCTGACCATGAGGCAATGGGCCAAGGAAAACGAAACCAAGAGTATCGAGTTCCTAATGACCTTGCCGACCAAGACAAGTTTCCTGGTGATGGGCAAGTTCACCGGCACGATGGGGTTCGTCCTTGTGTCTCTCCTTTTCACCGTTGGTATTCCCATGACAGCTGCCAATCTCGGAGATCTGGATTGGGGTCCTGTCGTGGGCGGATACGCAGCGGCCATTCTTCTAGGAGCGGTCTATACCGCTATTGGATTGTTCGTCAGCGCGTGTTTTGATGACCAATTCCCGGCCTTGCTCACCGGTTGGCTTGTCTGCGCATTCCTAGCCGGCATGAACCACGACGTCGTCCTCTCGTGGGTTTCCCATCTCCCTGGTTTCGTTGGCGACATAATGAGATTCTTCGGCTTGTGGCAGAGATTTCATGCGATTGGCCGGGGTATTGTCGACTTGCGTGACTTGCTCTACTCCCTGTCTGTCATAGCGGTTTTTCTCTATCTCAACGTTTGCCGCCTCCAATCCGTGAGGTACGCCTCATGAAGAACCCCAAACACGACATATGGATTGGCGCTGGTCTCTTGGTGTTGAACTTGATCCTGGCGAACATCTTGGTGGCCAGTTTTTCCCCATTTCGAATCGACCTCACCGACGGTCAGGTGTTTAGCCTGTCCCCGACAACCAAAGAGATCGTTGGCAATCTTGAAGAGACCATCGAGATTCGGGCGTATATTTCCAAACCTCGCATGATTCAAAAGTCCATCCGTCCGGCGATCCCACGCATCACGGACCTGCTCGAAGAATTTGCAATACTGGGGAAAGGACTCGTCAAAATCAGTGCAATTGTTCCTGAGGATGACCCTGAAGCAGAAGAAGAGGCGCAGAAGAAATTTCGTGTCCGCCCACAACTCGGCATCGTTCGTGATGAACGTCAAGAAGGTATCAAGTCCTTCTATCTGAGTTTGGTCGTCCTCTACCCCAACACCGACCCTATCACATTGTCACTCCAGCAACTGATTACTCAACGGTTCATCGGTGGCGAACCCATAATTGAACTTAAGAACGTCGAACTCGAATTGACCAAGGCTATCAAAAAGGCGGTGTACGGCTTTGAGAACAAGAGAAAGTTGTTCCAGAGATTTCCACGGGAAATGAAGGTAACCTGTTTCGTTTCTCCCAAAGCAGACCTGCCCAGGTCTCTCAAACCAGCGATTGCCAAGGTCAAGGAAGCTCTCCTTGATCTTGCGTCACAGTCCTTGGGGAAGTTCAGTTACGAATTCGCCGACCTCGCCAATAAGAAGAAGATGGAAGCATTTCAGGTCCCTTCGATTCCCTTTCCCGGAGCCGAGAAACCTATCTACTTATGGATGTTCGCTGAAGTAGATCACGATCTTCGTGCTATGCCTCTTTTTTCGGAGACTGGCGTGGCCGAGGCCATCGAAATCACGGATATGCTGCGCGCCATGATTCGCGAACATACGCCTGGTCTTCTCAGAACCATCGGTGTCGCCGAACATCGCCCTCCAGCGAATCCGAATGACTTGCGAATCGGTAAGCAAGGTCCCCCGGCACCTTTCAAAGCCATGTCACAAGAATTGCGCAGCGAGCACAATGTTGTCCCAATCAACTTGGCAACCCTGAAGAAAGTGCCACAAGAAGTGGACGTGCTCATGGTTATGGAACCAAGAATGATGAAGGAAAGTGCTGTTTTCGCCATCGATCAATATGTCATGCGCGGCGGCCGTGTCATTTTCTGTCTCGATCGATCAGCGAGTGTCCCCAGCAATCCACGGACATTGAAAATCGAATCAACACAAAGCGGTCTCGAAGATGTTTTGATGAATTGGGGCGTCACGATCCAAAACAGCGTTCTTATGGACGATAACTGCGGCATCATGTGGTGGGAAACGAGAGGCCGGACGATCGAAGCGCCTTGGTTTCCCTTGCCTCAACCAGGTGCAGGCAGCAACGATGTCAACGAGGACCTCCCATTCATGACATCGGTGGATGCCCTGCGCTTCTGGTTTCCGTCGACTTTGAAACTGAAACAAGTTGCTGGTCTGAAAGCGACATGGGCACTTAAGTCGAGCAGAGAATCATGGACGGTGTCGCCGTTGAGCTTGGCAAGCCCTAATTTTGAAAAATACAAAGTAGGCGGTTACCCCGAGGCGCGGATGAGTCGAAAGAAAAAGCACATCATAGCCGCTGCCGTTGAAGGTAAGTTCTCTTCACTGTGGGCCCAGAATCGTCCAACACAAATTGGCGAGAAAGACCTGGCTACGGTCAAGAAAGAATCACGAGACACAAAAATCGTGGTGATTGCCAATGGTGACTTTCTTCATTCCGTACAGTCAGTTCTTGCCCGACAAGGACCGCGTTTTAGCCTCTTTGACCTCAATATGAATTGGGTGTTTGACGTGATCGATTGGCTCTTGGAGGACGACGACTTGGCGAGGATTCGCAATCGTGGTCGACAGTTTCGAGGACTGGTTCGACTTGATGACAAGGACAAGGATCGAATCATCCTAGCTAACCTCCTCATTCCAATTGCTTTGCTCGCCCTCCTAGGGCTTGGACTCTTCACGGTGCGACGTCTCAGAACTGGATCTATGTCAATGAGGAAGGTCTCATGAGTCGTTTCTGTATGATTCTTGTTCTCTTGGCTGTCTGCCAAGCAGGAGCGATTTTCCTTATTCGCTCAAACAACCCAGAATCAATAGAAGGCCCGTCGGCGGCCAAAGTGTTTGCCACGTTTTCGATCCAAGAGGTCGCTGAGGTGTTTGTCGAGGACGGTGGCAGCCAGGATTCAATTGTTTTGGCCCGACGCCAGGGCGTATGGTGCCTACCAGACAAAGATGGTTTTCGGCTTTCTGGCAACAGGATGATTGCGTCGCCGAATAAGGCTGGCTCCCTGGGGATCTTGGACAAGTTGGCAGGACTCAAGGTAAAGACCCCCATGGTAAAACTCAAAAAAAACCACGACGTCATGGGGGTAGGCGAACAATTCTATTCACGTCGGGTCACTCTCAAGGACCTCTCTGGCGAGATTCTGGCCACCATCTACGTCGCTCGAGGCAGCAACGGGCAGTCATGTTTCATCAGGAATGCGGGTGAGGCGAAAGTCTATGAAACAAAAGACCTCCGCATCTGGGAGTTCTCTCCTGTCTTGACCAACTGGACAGGCCGTGATTTGGTCAACATCCCTGAGGATGAGATTGAATCGCTGCAGGTCACCAGAGGTGACAATAGCGAATCGTACACTTTGGGGAGAGCGAAAGTACCGGACCCCAAGATGGAACGTGCCTGGAAAATACTTGAACCGATCCAAGGGGATGTCCAACAGGATGTTGTGCATCTAATGCTGGCCAAAATCACAACAATGGCTCTGGAAGATGTCTATGGGAAATCCGAACCCAGAGATTCGGGGTTTGACGCCCCTCTTGTTCGCTACACACTTATCATGAGGGATGGCAGCCAAGAAGTCATAACCATTGGCAAGCAAAGGCAAGACGGTGATTATACCGCACACTGGGCTCCGTCAGCGTCGGTTGGCAGCGGCTACTACGTTCTGGTGCCGGCCTGGGCGATCGAAAACGCCGTCAAGACCAATCTTGACGACTTGCTCCGAGCACGGCGGAAGTAGGAGTGACCTGGTGACCAGGAAACGACTATTCAGACTTCTTGTCAGTTTTCTTGGCGACTTTCTTCTTGGCCGCTTTTTTCTTCGCGGTCTTCTTGGTGACCACTTTTTTCTTCGTGATCTTCTTTTTCGCCTTTTTCTTAGCTTTGGCCTTCTTCTTCTTTTTCTTCGCAGCCTTTTTGGGACGCGGTGGGAATTTCCACTTCAACGACCCTTTTTCATCGAAGAAGAGCTGGGCGTTGAAAGGGCGGCCACGTTTTGAAATGAAACCTTCGATGAGATCCGTTTCCCCTTCCGGGCCAGCCAGGAGTTTCTTGACCTGGGCCGGTGGCAACTCCCTAAACAGGAGTTTCTTGGAAAGGCGGAACTTGCACTTGGTGCACTTGTATCCGGATCCCAGTGACTCAACATTCTCCTGACATTGCGGGCACTTACCCATGACGACGCCGTCTTCGACTTGTTCCTCTGGTTTAGTCTCCGAAGACTCGAATTCAATATCGCCGTCTGGTTTCAGAATCACTTGCCCATCATTGGTGATCTTCATGAAACAGGGGGCCTTGGGACGCTCAAATCCCGTGAAAGGTCCGATGAACGGATCCTCTTCATCTTTCATGACGATCAGTTGATAGAGGATTTCAGGAAAGAGGTGTTTGCCACCTGCGTCCTTGTGGATCCTGACGCCACATTCGTCCTGATCTTCGCAGAAATAGCTGTAGGCCTTTTCTTCGAGAGGTTTGCTACACTTGGGACAAGTGAGGGGTTCTGGATGATCGACGGCGAATACGCCGGAACCATTGTCAGCGTTCTGGACCTTGGCGACCATTTCTTCAACGGATGATTTGATTTCCGCTCGGAAAGCTTGAGCGTCGTACTCGCCATCAGTGATTTGCCGCAAACGTCTTTCCCAAGTACCGGTCATGTCCGGCTTGGCAAGATTCTCCAATTCCAAGTTGCGGACGACACGGACCAATGTGGCACCCAATGCGGTAGGAACGAGGCTGCGTCCTTCGCGACGAGATAAGCGCTTGTAGATAAGGTCTTCAACGATGGCGGCGCGGGTGGCTGGTGTGCCGATGCCAATTTCTTTGAGTGCCTCGGCCTCTTCTTCATCTTCCACGTGCTTGCCGCAAGTCTCCATCTCGCCGACCAGAGTACCATCGGTATACCGCGACGGTGGCGAGGTTGCCTTGTCGATAAGATCGGTTGCAGTACAGAGGACACGCTTATCGCTACCTATTTCTGGAAACGGCGAATCGTCGGCGGCGATAGGCTCGGCAATACGCCATCCAGGGACGATGAGTTTGCGTGCGGTTGACTTGAAGGTCTCGCCATCGACGAGCGTCTTGCGTGTGGTGGTTTCCCGTTGTGCCGAAGGCATGAAGGTGGCAAGGAAGCGTCGAACAATGAGGTCATAGAGTTTCTTTTCGTCCGAACGCAGGCTCGTTGGGATCTCCCCCGTGGGAATGAGCGCAAAGTGATCGCTGACTTTCTTGTCGTCAAAGACTTGGCCGGGTCTTTCGCCATCAGGATTGTTGCGATTGGGAACTTTTGACGCGATGAGGGCGTAGTCACCTTGAGCCAGCGCGTCAATCAACTTCGGGACTTCGGCGCGATAGTCATCGGGAAGATAACGAGACGAAGTACGAGGATAAGTGATTGCCTTTTTCTTTTCATAGAGGCTTTGTGCAATCGACAAAGTCCTCTTCAAAGTGAATCCAAAAGCAGAACTCGCTCGCCTCTGTAATGTGGTGAGATCGAAAAGTTGTGGTGGTTTCTCTTTGGACTTGCGAACGGAATCCTCCACGATTCCTTCTTTGTCGGTGATTCTTTTGAGGATGTCATCGGCCTGATCACGATTTAGTATGCGATCAATGGTCTTGCCATCTTCGCCCTTGCCAAACCACCGTGATTCATAGAGTCCCGAAGCCTCACTTCCTCCATTGGGGTTGACATCAAAAGTCGCGTGAAGTTCCCAGTATGGCACCGGCGTAAAGTTGTCGATCTCCCGTTCACGGTCAACGAGGAAGGCTAGTGTCGGTGTCTTGACTCGACCAACCGCGAGGCTCACTCGGTTCTTGCCGCCAAGAAAGCGCTTTGTAAGTGCCCGGGTGCCGTTCATGCCAACCAGCCAGTCAGCCTGATCTCGCGTGTAGGCCGCTTCTTTCAAATGACACAACTCAATGTCAGGACGAAGATCTTTGAATGACTCTTGGATGCTGCCCGTGGTCATTGATTGCAACCAAAGTCGCTCGATGGGCTTGTCGGCTTTCTTGAAAGGTTTTTTCGTGCGAGCGTGGTCCATGATCAGATGGAAGATCAACTCACCCTCGCGCCCGGCATCGCAGCCATTGATGACTTTGTCAACGTCGTCTCGCCGAATCTGTTTGACAAGGTTGGCCAACATCTTCTTTGCTTTTGCATCTTCACCCCGGGGGATGTGAACAAAAGATTCCGGAATGATGGGCAGATTCCTCAGACTCCAGAACTTCCAGGCTTTGTCGTAAAGACCGGGTTCCTGGAGAACGAGAAGGTGCCCTGAGGCCCACGCAATAATGAGATCTTCACTCTCGTAGAGGAGTTCCTCTGACTTGAAGGAGCGGCCTTCCTTGCCCCCTCCAGATCCCGTATGGCCCAATACCCGCGCAAAGTCGTCGGCGACGGACTTTTTCTCTGTTATGATGAGCGTTTTTGCCATCGTCCCCTGCCCTGACTGTTGCAGCAACTTTCACTCTAGATCATGAAGACAAACTCTCGAATGACCTCGGAGTGATTGTCGACACGGAAGACCATAGGCCCTCAAAGACAAAAATCAAATGCCCAATTCGACAACAATGGGATCTCATCCCCCGGAAGACATGAAACGAAAGTCCTGCTATCCCAAGGATTTGCCGCAGAAACACCATTATTGAGGTGCCCAGCAAACAGCCGAGATTGCTGCCCGGATTCCGTCTCCAGGCACGATTTTCTCAATCTTCCACAGCACGGCAACGGAGAATTTGGTCTTTTAGGGTCCGATAAGAAGACGGAATCGGGCTTTTGCTTTGGCCATCGGCATCGCGAATGAGGCCCTCAGCGAAGTGTCTCTTCGAACATTTTGAAGATTCTCTTGTATTCATCTGCCCACGACGCCGAGTCCCGAAATCCGTGGGGTTCAACCGGATAGAGAGCGACTTCCCAATTGACCAATCGAAGTTCAATGAGCCGCTGGGCCAGGCGAAAAGTGTCTTGTACTTGGACGTTGCCATCGACGAGGCCATGACAAATCAACAGCCTGCCTATGAGACCATCGGCGAAATGGATGGGGGAAGATCTCTCAAAAGCCTCGGGGTCATCGCTGGGTATGTTGAGTATATTCGCAGTGTAGCCGTGGTTGTAATGAGCCCAATCCGTAACCGGCCGAAGAGCAGCGCCTGATCGAAAAACGCCTGGGCGGGTGAACATGGCCATCAAGGTGATAAACCCACCGTAGCTGCCGCCATAAATGCCGATTCGCTGAGCATCGACTCCGTGTTCTTTGACGAGGAACTTGGTTGCGTCGACCTGATCATCCAGATCGCGTGCTCCCATGTGACGATAGATGGCTGTACGCCAATCTCGTCCGTAACCGGCGGACCCACGATAGTCGACATCGGCGACGACAAACCCTCGTTCACGCAAGAAATTGTGAAACATGTACTCGCGATAGTAAGGCGACCAACCATCGACGACGTTTTGCAAATATCCGGCCCCGTGGACAAAGACAACCGCGGGTGCGGACTCTATATTTCCGGAAGGCAAGTAAAGACGCATCGGGACTTTGACGCCATCGCTGGCTTCGAAGTAGTGGATCTTGGGTTGGTACCAAGAGTGGGCCTTAAAGGCCTTCGTGGGAGAATCTGTGATGCGTTTGCCAACTTCGCTTGCTGGTCCTTCGAGTTGGCGAACGAAAAGCTCTGGGGGTCGATTGCTATGCGAGTGGATGTTGACAATCTGCTGACCTGACGGTGACACCCAAGCGGAATTCCAACCGGGTGCCGAAACGATCTCGGTGGACGCACCACCAGCATAGGACAGTTGTTCCAGTCTCCTGGTGTGAGGGCTTTTTCGCGACGTCGTCAAGAAGAAAGCTGCTTGCTTGTCGTTGGTTTGAACTGATGCCACAAACCAATTCCCTTCTGTCATGGCAATGATTTCTTTCCCTACACCGTCTTCACAATAGAGGTGGTTGAATCCTGTCTTTTCACTCGTAAACCACAGCCGGTTGTCAGGCAAAAAGCCCATGTCGTCCCCTACATGCCTGACCCATGCCTCATCAAGAACATGGTGAACTTCCCGGACCTTGCCGGTCCCCGTGTCAAGCAAGAAGATCCCCGCGTCCTTGTTGTCACGGCTGCGGGCAACAAATGCGGCGCGTTTCGCATCTGGCGAGTAGATTCCCGTCCGAATGGAATAGGTCTTAGTCCAATTCGGCAGCTCCAAGAGCATTCCTTTTCCTGTCTTGGCCGACACGAGATAAAGAGAAGAACTGAAATCGGAGTCGCCAACCTTTGGGCGAGACTGAGAATCTTCAACGTAGCCGCTTTGAGTGATATAGCGAGGCACGCTCGTTTTCTTGCCTGGTTTCCTCCGGACCAACCCCAAGATGACTGTCTTCATGTTGTTCGCGACGACGAGACGGCCCAATTCGAATTCGGCAGGATACTCACAGCGAATGACGTCATCTGGTCGCGTCTTTTTCTTGGCTTTTCTTTTTCTCTCGGCTTCGGCTTCCTCGAAGACAGTCCGCAGAAGGCCAAGTTCCGCTTCTTCGATATAACGTCGCTGCTTGTTCTTGTTCACGGCGTCGGAGCTTTTCGTATTCGCCTTTGAGACGCGCGCGAACTCGTGGATAAATCGAGTCTCTCGGTCGATCGTCGCCAGCGAATTGTCCTTTTTGAAAATCACTCCTTTGTTGTTAGCCGTAAACCCAAGAATCGATCTTCTTTCTCCATCGTCAATAAGTACGACTTCTTCATGAGTGCTTCGATTCAATAGAAAAAGCCTACGGCGACGGCTATAGGCCGCCCATTTCGAATCGTTGCTGATTACGGCCATGTCCATTGTCATCGGTGCGTCGGCGTCTTCCTCCAATTCCCTTAATGAGAGCGTTGCAAGATCGACAAGGAAGCGACTCGTCTTTGGTTTGTCTTTTCGCCAGCGAAACAGAAAGCTCTTGCCATCCACAGTGAACCGCGGTCGGCTTGGTTCGGTTCCACAGTAGTCCTGCCCTAACATGATCAGGTCCAAATCGATGACTGAGGAATCCGTTTGCGTTCTGGCCCTGAGTTGTGCCTCCAGGTCCGACTGTCGAGCTGGTCTTGAGGATGGTCGTGTCTGTTGTGCCTCCAGGGAGACGTGCCAGGAAAGGAGACAACAGATGAGCAACAGAGGGCGAATGAACATGGGATTCTCGTACTATTTGAGGCGAGTTTTGGCTTCGGATGCGGCTGTTTCTAAACCAGCAAGGCCGTTGTGTTTCTTGAGGATTTGATTGATGAGGGCGATATCTGCTGGAGTTCCTGCGGTTCCGATGGCTCCAACCATAGCGACAGCACAAGGAGCGAGAGGCACGTTCTTGTCGTGCCCAGCGCGCTCGCTTTCCCTGACTTCGCAATCACCCAACAAGATGAGTTTTGCGCTTCTTCTGAGCGCATTTGTTCCTGCCGCGTCACCGAAGAGTTGCATGG
>JAJRYU010000369.1 GCA_024275615.1 Planctomycetota bacterium | reverse complement strand
CCTCAAATTGCAGGGCACGGTCTTTGATGGTGTTCATGGACCGCAGCCCCAAGCCATTGGCATTCCTTATGCCACGGAAGAAAAAGGCGCGAGCACGAAGAACGATAGAAAATACCTGGGCTACCGTATCCAAAAGGGTCGTATCACCTTGCGCTTTCGCCCGACGAATAACCCCTCTGCTTTGATTGAAGAGACTTTGGATCACAAATGGGCTGGTGTGCCCCGCTTGTCACGTAACATAAAAATCACGGGATTGCGGGTGGATGAGAGAGTTCGTTTTTATAGTTATGCCATGAAGCCTTTCCTTTGGAATGACCCCTTTCATGTCCGGAGATTGTCTGGCCGACCAATTGGAGAGACGATTGATCCAGATGCGGATGGTTATGTCAGTCTTGACAACGGCGTCTTTTCGATGGAGCAAGTCTTCGTCATGGGCGAAGGAGAGAAGAGATGAAGCAACTCACCCTCATCCTATCCTTCGTTCTCTGGTCAACCTCTGCGATTTCTGCCCAAGAAAACCAAGAGCACGAACCTGGTTTTGATCTGGATGTCTACTGGATCGGCAAGGACATGAAACTCGTGCCGGACCTCATTCCCGGGCAAACTCCGAACTTGGACATGCGTGTTGATGCCATTGACATGTCGGGGCCGCAGAAAGGCGCCGATTTCGCCCATCACTTTCTGACTGTTATTCGTGGGCGTTTGAGAATCCCGCAAGCGGGCACCTATGAATTCCGCCTCGTCAGTGATGATGGGTCAGTCCTTTACTTAGACAAGAAACTCATTCTTGACCACGACGGCTTGCACGGGGCAACCCCCAAAGAAGTGGGCATTGTTTTGGAAGCAGGGGATCACGCCCTTGAACTCAGACATTTCGAAAATCTTGGCGACTGGAAAATTGCCATGGAATGGCGCCGCCCCGGTCAGAAGAACTTTGAGCTTCTTGACAAAGATTACGTGTCTACTCCCAAAGGCGTTGTGCGTGTCACTTCGCCCGGAATGAAGAAGATTAGGAAACGCGTATACGCCACGGCTCAAGGGGATGGTCGACCTTTGACGGCTCTACATCCGGGACTAACTTTGGCTAATCTCAGGCCCAGAGGATTCGAACCCAAAATCGGCGGCATCGACTTTCTCAAGGGCGGTCGCTTGGTTGTCTGTTGTTGGGAGCCCGACGGCCGGGTCTATATCTTAGACGGTATTCATGACAAGGAACCCAAAAACGTCAAGATCAAGCAGATCGCTTCTGGGTTAGCCGAACCTTTGGGCATCAAAGTCGTGGGCGAGCGGCTTTTTGTCCTCCAGAAGCAAGAATTGACCGAATTGATCGATCTCGACGGCGACGAGATCATCGACGAGTACCGCTGCGTCTCCGACGCTTGGACTGTGAGCGCCAACTTCCATGAGTTCGCTTTCGGCCTGGTAGAGAAGGATGGCTGGCTCTATTTCAATTTGGCCATCGCCATCAACCCCGGCGGCACTTCTACCAATCCTCAGGTCAAGAATCGCGGACGTACCGCTCGTGTTCACATGGATAGCGGTGCAATCGAATTTCTCACTTACGGGCTTAGGACGCCCAATGGCATCGGCATTGGTCCTGGGGGCGAGATCTTTCTGACTGACAATCAAGGAGACTGGCTGCCATCGAGCAAACTCCTGCATTTGGAAAAAGGCGCTTTCTATGGTCAACGATCGGCGCTGCCGAAAGACTGGAAAGAAAAGCCCGTGACACCCCCGGTTGTTTGGCTGCCGCAAAACGAAATTGGCAATTCTCCTGCGGAACCCGGCATGTTTCGAAGCGGCCCGTTCATGGGGCAGATG
>JAJRYU010000368.1 GCA_024275615.1 Planctomycetota bacterium | reverse complement strand
GACCTTCGGTCATTGTTGAAGAAATAAAAACGTCAGCTTTCGAGTCGAGGTTTTGATCACCAGCTGGCGCCACAGCGTAGCCAAAATGTTCATTCTCTTCGGCGCCTCGGATATGGCGGAGAACAGACCCATCCTTGCCGCTAAGGAGGCGCACGTAGCCGACACCTTCCGTCGATTCCTGCCTTGCAAAGGGGGCACCAACGGCGATGTCCGGGAAAGTGTCGCCGTTGACGTCGCCAGCGTCACAAAGGGAGAAACCGAAGCTGTCACCGGGGAAAGCACCTTTGACGCGCATTATTGAGTTACCGCTCAAACCAGAAACGACCTGAACGTAGTTGTAACTTTGGCTATTGTTGCTCGCGATCGCATAGTCACCTACGCCGTCACAATCCCGGTCAGCGAGGCAAATGATCTCGTGGCCAAAGTGGTCATTGTCATCGCTACCTTCGTGCCGTCGAATCAGTCGGCCTGTTGCCAACGAAAAGACGAAAACCGTGCCCGACTCGAAGCCGTTCGTTCCGAATCCCGGCGCACCAACAACCAGATCCGCGACACCATCACCATCTATGTCTCCAGGGCTGGCCAAGGAAAAACCGAACCCGTCGCCGCCGCGATTGGATGCTCTCAAGACCCGCAGGTCTTCACCGGTTTTGCCAGAGACGATGTAGACTCTGCCGGGGGCAGAGTTGTTTGTTGGACCAGGCGCGCCGATGGCTAGGTCAGGGACGTGGTCACCGTTGATGTCTCCGAGGGCACTGATGGCGTGGCCAAAGCGATCGCCTCGTTGGCGACTCTTGGAGGTCAGTATTTTTGCACCACTTCTAGCCGAAAGGACCACGACGTTGTTTTCGGTCAAGTTCGCAGTTGTGTTTTCGAAGCTGAAAGCGACATCCGGAAGGGCGTCGCCATCAAGGTCTTGGAGAATTGAACATGATGCAAATCTTGCCGAGTTTGCCCAGTCACCAAGCCACAAGATGCGCCTCAGGGTTTTGGTGGCGCCGTCCAGCACTTCGCCGCGTGCGCTTTCCTTCTTGAATCTGTTTGCCAGTGAGGCCACGACCGGGTCTCGAGTCCCATCGTTATTGAAGTCAAGATCTGTGGCGATGGACCAAGCGAACCCGAAACTTGTGCCAAAATACTCCCTGAGGGGAACTTCTGATTTTGGACGAGGGAGTTTCTCGGGTGTGCCAAAGTCGTTGATTGTGGTGACCAACAGGAGCAGGGCAACGTAGATGACAGCGGCGATTGCGGGCAAACGGACGCTGTTGGCCTCGGTGGCGTTCATTTCACTCTTCCAATTCATATGGCTCTTAAGTGTGGACGCCCAGAGCATAACGATTCGCGGACACGGGATCAGCGTTGTTGTCTGAGCTTTTCCTTGTAGTGGGGGGGCATCTCGATTGTTTCGGCTTATTTTCTCCCCAGACGGGGTTTGGCTGGTCCTCATCCTCCGTAAGATGAACTTCTGAAGGCGGTTGACGAGCAACCTTCCTTCCGAAGACCTTGGGGAATTCGCAGAGAATCAGGGATACGGCGGGCAATCTGGGAGAACTGCTGTG
This sequence comes from Planctomycetota bacterium, assembly GCA_024275615.1. Taxonomy (GTDB): domain Bacteria; phylum Planctomycetota; family DRQF01; genus S139-23. Next base: position 799 of record JAJRYU010000368.1, on the reverse strand, counting down.
AATACGCCACAAAAAAGAATGATCTTGAAGTTGATCGCAGCATGGTTGGGTCGCTATGCGGGTTTCCTGTTAATGACCATTTTAGCGGTCTGGTGCGAAGCCCGTCCGGCGCCGCACTTGCCCGACGCCATCATCGATCGGGTTCCCTATGTCGATTGGGTTTCAAGCTGGAATTACTATCTTTGGCTCTTGGCGTGGGCGCCCATCACTGTTTTCTTGATCGCTCGCTATCCGCAACGCGCCTTTCGCTTGTTGATCGCTGGCGGCGTCCTTTCCGTCGTCAGGGGCCTTTGTATCGCTGCGACCGGATTAGGACCGGTCCGGGGCGAAGATCTCAACGCTGGCCTGAGTGCCGCCGACCGTTGGCAGGGCATTTGGGCCATTGCGAACCCCTTTCATGCTCTCGTTGACGACTCAGCATTTGTCTATCTTTCGAAGGACCTCTTCTTTTCTGGTCATGTGGCGACGACTTTTCTAGTTGTGCTCTATGTTTGGCCGCAAAAGAAACTTCGGACATGGGCGATCTTCGCTCACTGTTTGGTTGTCGCGAGTGTCTTTCTTAGTCACCTGCACTACACGATTGATGTGATCGGTGCCTACGCTATTACCTTCGTCCTATTTGTCTTCATGGAAAAAGATCCACGGCACGCAACAGTTGAAGATCTTGGGCGGCGCTGGTCGGATTTGTAGACAGGACCGTTGGCTCTCAACGAGGTGCGATAGATGACTCTCGTTGAGGATGAGTCATTATTTTTGGGAGTGTCGGACGAAACAAATCGCCGGTTGTGAGACAAAAGGG
>JAJRYU010000367.1 GCA_024275615.1 Planctomycetota bacterium | reverse complement strand
GCCATCAACTCAGTGACTCAATTGCGAGGCAGTCTTGGTGCTACCCAGAATCGTCTGGAGAGCACGATTGCTCAGCTGCAAATCGACGAAGAGAATCTCTCGGCAGCGGAATCTCGAATTCGGGATCTCGACATCGCTAAGGAGACTGCCAACCTGACAAGAGCTTCTATCTTGCAGCAGGCGGCCATCTCCATCCTTCAGCAGGCCAATGTGCAGCCACAAAGTGCACTGTCCTTGCTCCAAGGCTAAGAGCTTCTCCGGGCGTCGTAGGGGCAAACCACCCGCAGCGATGAGCCCACCCTCCTCGGTCGAGCTACCGGCTGCATGAAGATGCAGCCGGTGGCCCGAATACCCAACAAAACCCGGGTACTCGAGGAAAACACACTCCGACTCAGAATGGTTTCTCATGAGGACGGGGATTTGTCCGAAATAAGGACAGGGCCTATTTGGTCCGCACAGGCAACATTGCAAGGAGTCTCTCATGGGTAGCATTAGTTTTGGTGGTCTCGCCACCGGTCTTGACACAGGTGCGATCATTCGACAACTCCTGGCAATCGAGGCCCGTCCGCTCCAGAGGTTGGAATCCAAACGGCGCGATCTGATTTCGAAACGAGGTCAGTTCGACACATTCAAGGCCAAACTCAACACCTTGTCGGACAGGTTCAAGGCTCTGAAGGACGATGCTGACACGCTCCGCTTGTTCAAGGGAAGTTCGACCGACGAGGATGTCGTCAAGGTCTCAGCACAAGGTGCGGCAGTTCCCGGACAATTCGCCGTGACGGTCAACAACTTGGCCACCGCACAAAGTACAGCGTTCCAATCTCAGTTCGCTGATACGGACACGACGACTTTTCAACGCAACAGCACTGTTGACATTTCTGTTGGCACAAAGACCACCCAGATTGCAGTTGATACCACGGACACGCTGGAAAGTCTGCGCGACAAGATTAATGCAGCTGACGCCGACGTGCGCGCATCCATCATCAACGATGGCACCAACTTTCAATTGGTGGTCACATCTTCAAAGACCGGAACAGACAGTGCTTTTGGCTTAGTGGCCAATGGGTTTGACCCTGCCGACGATCCCTTCGTAACGTCTTCGTCACTGAAGACCGCTGGCAATGCCAGCTTCAACATCGATGGTCTTGCCATCACGAGTCAAAGCAATAGCGTGACCGACGCTGTGCAAGGTGTGACTTTTGAACTTGTGTCTGCTAGTACGACGGCTGTTGACGTTTCTGTTGTCAGAGACAATTCGAAGATCGGTGACAAGCTCCAAGAAGTTGTGGACGCATACAACGACGTTTTTAACTTCATTGATGCACAATCAGACAAGAGCGACATTGCCTTGCGATCGATCAAGAGCCAGCTCCGGTCGGCTGTTAGTACGACGCTCAATAGCACGGACTTTGGTTTCATCGGTTTGTCACAAGTTGGTATCGAAAGCGACACCGGTGGTCGTCTCAAGCTCGATCGATCCGACTTGGACAAGGCACTCGACCAGAATTTTGACGATTTTGTCGAGTTTTTCAATGGCAAGGCGGATGCGTCGGCGGAAGGCATCGCTTTTACTTTTGACCGCATTCTCAATGGCGACCCCACCGATTCAACAATCAGTGGCATCCTAACCTCTGGTAACGGTCTTTTGGCCGCGCGACAGGATTCGCTTTCAGCACGTATTCGATCGCTTGATCAGAGGATCGACATTGGCGCCATTCGCTTGGATAAACGGGAGGAGAGCTTGACTCGCAGATTCGCTTCGTTCGAAGAGCTGACTGCGAGATTTCAGGCTCAAGGAAGCTTTATCTCACAATCGTTAGGTCGCTTCTAATACAGATATTCGTCTTAGGGTAAGAGCCTGAAAGCAGGCGGGAAATTTGGGAAGGAACAGGTTTTGGCACCAGTGAACGCAACACTTGAGTACACCAAGAACGCCGTAATGACGGCTTCCAAGGCTAAACTCATAGTCATGATGTATGACGGCGCAATTCGATACGCTGAGCAGGCAAGATTCCACGGCAATCGTGGCAGCTATGCGGCCTGCGGTACAGCGATTAGTAACTGCTACAACGTCATTTCTGAGCTGAAAGTCTCGCTCGATCCGGATCCTCAAGGTCTTACGGCAAAGAAGATATGCGAAGATCTTTCTGCGCTCTACGTCTTCATTATGTCGGAATTGGTTTCGGCGAACGTGGAGCGTGACATGGAAAAGATCGATGGCGTCCTCAGTGTGCTCGCAGTCCTAAAAGAAGGCTGGGACGGCGCAGCCCAACAGATCTGAAGAAGGACCCTGCATCGAAATGAGTCAATATTCTATTACACCGGATTTCTGGGAAAAACTATCCCAGGTGCGGACAATCTCAAGACTGATACTGAACGCTCTTGAAGTGAACGACATCGAAGAAGTCGAACGCTTGTCACGAGAATCGGATGCCTTGATGGCGCAGATAAAGCCGATCATCGAAGAGCGCGCCGCCGCTGTTGAACGAACGGAAGACGACCTTCATTTGAAGGAGCTTCTCATCGAACTGCAGAAGATGAACGATCGTATCTTGGAAGAAGTTGTCTTGCACCGCGACGCCACGAAGAAAGAACTTTGTACAATCAGAGAAAACAAACTGCGGCTTGTTCACTACAAGAGCAACCATCAACCGGATCCGGCTCTGTTGAACACGCACAGCTAACCCTCAAGGTCGTGAAAAGTGCGGGCTTGGACCAAGAAGTGACAATAGAAAAAAGCGCGACCACTTTGGCTCGCGCTTTTTTCTCGACCTAAACTTCGTCTAGTTCACAGGAAGTACTTCCTCAGCGAGCCACTGTACTGTCCGCTCCAAAGCCTCGTGATATCCGATACGAGGTCGGAAACCGAGAACACGTTCAGCTTCACCAATAGAGAAATCCTGGTGTTTCCCCATGACGGCTACGGCTTGCCTTGACAAGAGCGCATCTGTCTTGAATCCGGTCAGGACTCGCAGCAAGCGGTAGCCACATTCAAGAGCTAACCCCAAGATAGAGGCGACTCCGTACGGGAGATTCCATTTAGCCTTGGGGGTCTTCAATGATTCCGAAAGGTCATCTACAAACTGCTTCCAAGTTATGGGGCTGCCATCGCAAATATTGAGCGTTGAACCGATGCATGCGCCGCTTTCCGCAGCCAGCATGAGGGCGTCGATCAAGTTCTCGATATAGCACAGCCCAGCGATGGCCTGGCCGTGGCCAATGAGG
>JAJRYU010000366.1 GCA_024275615.1 Planctomycetota bacterium | reverse complement strand
CAGTGATCCTCAATATCGAGCTATGACCCGGACCGTTCCCAATTTCGGGGGAAGTCTTAAACAAGAAAAGCAGATCTATTGGTGGGTATGACGATTCTCACGGCGGATACCGACCGAATCAGGAATGCAAAAACGCGAACTTCTGCTCGGTGGGCTCTTATTTTTCCAACTCTGGATAGTTTCGTTTGAGAATCTGAATGCGGTCCTGCAGATCCCAAAGTTCATCTTTGCAATCGGCATCGAAAGCCGTGCTGGCGGCAACTTCCAAGGTTGAAAGAACGTCTTTCATACGTTCTTGTGCCCGGTACACTTCAGACAAGAGAACCCTGGACTCGATCGACTGGCGAGGAATTCGGCTGGCTTCAACACTTCTCTGAGCGCATTCCTCAGCACGTTGCCAATTCTTCTGATCCATGCTCAGGCGAGCTTGCTCTCTATCCAACTCCACACAATCCACGGGCTCACCTTCCTCTAAGAGAGCGACGCGGCCTAGGTCGAGAAAATGCTGAGATTTCTCTAGGTCATCGTGTTGTCGGCGCCATTTTGCTCGAGCAAGAAAAAAGAGCCCCCTAAAGCGAACTTGGCCAGAGAATTCTTCTTTGCTGACCATGGCATCGCTAAGATCCAGATTCTCTTCAACATCGCCCGTCGCATCCCCAGAGAGAATGAACATGGCACGGGTGTAGAGAGCCAACGCTCGGCGCTCTTGGGGAGCATCCGCGCTCGCCTCATAGGCTTTGGCGGCCATACCGTACTGTTTGTACGCCTTTTGCATTTTGCCGCCAGCGAAAGACTCTGCAGCTTTACGCATCAAGTCGTCAGCCTTTTTTTGCCCGTTACTCACACAATTCCCCGAAGATTCAGATTTCTTGGCTCACCTAAGGTCCAAGCGAAGACAAAAGAGAGGCAAGCCTCTGGAATTGGCAAACGGCGCTTGACCTTAGAGGTTCACATTATTGGCTCGATCAGGCAGGATCACCATATGAATATGAAATTTGCATGGACTCTCATCTTCGCAATCAACTTGGCCTCTGGACTTGGCGCCCAATCTGCGGACATCATCGTCGTCGGTGCCCAGTTGGAAACCATGGATCCTCGGTATCCCCAAGCCAATGCCATCGCTGTGGCCCATGGTCGCATTCTCAAGGTCGGAAGCGCTCAAGAAATACGCAAGCTGGCGAACGCCAAAACGAGAATCGTTGCCGCCAAAGGTGCCTTCGTGATGCCCGGTTTCATCGATAGTCACGCCCATTTCAGAGGCATCGGATCCTCGCTCCGCCGTGTTCGATTGAATGGCGCTGCTAGTTTCCAAGAGGTCATCCGCCGCGTCAGGAAAGCCGCCGAAAAACGGCCAGAAGGTCAGTGGATTACCGGCCGCGGCTGGGACCAGAATCTCTGGAAAAACAAGGAGTTCCCCCATCACCAAGCCTTGAGCCTAGCCTTTCCTCATCATCCGGTTGTCCTCACGCGCGTCGATGGCCACGCGCTCTTGGCCAACGCCGCAGCCATGAAATTGGCCCGCATAAGCGAAAATACTGTGGTCCCAGCCGGCGGCGAGATCATACGCGACAAGTCAGGAGCGGCCACCGGAGTCTTCGTCGACACAGCGGAGAGTCTTATCATGCGCGTCGTACCGGCAGACAGCGCAAGTACACAAAAGGCCGACATGCTGGCGGCGCAAAAGCTCAGCCTATCCCTGGGTATTACCACCATGCATGATGCTGGCATGAGCCGCCACCAGATCGAGCTGCTTGATGGTCTCTACAAAAGTGGCAAACTCTTGATGCGCCTCTACGTCATGCTCGGCGTTGAAAGCGCCAAGCAAGCCCAACTTGCCACGTCCATCCCACCCCGCATCGGCGATTTTGATGGACGTCTGACAATAAGAGCGCTCAAGATTTATGCGGATGGTGCCTTGGGCTCCCGTGGAGCCGCACTCCTCAATGAATACGCCGACCGTCACGGTCACAAAGGCCTATTGATTACGCAAGAAGACACCTTGGCAGCAATAAGCCGCACCGCCCTCGCGCGGGGATACCAAGCCTGCGTTCATGCCATCGGCGACCGAGCCAATCGCACTGTTCTGGACACTTGGGAAAAGCTCTTTGTGGAAATGCCGACAAGACTCGCCCCTAGGTTTCGCATCGAGCACGCCCAAATTTTGCATCAAGACGACATACCAAGGTTCGCGACCTTGGGGGTCATCGCTTCCATGCAAGCCGTTCATTGCACATCTGATATGGCTTGGGTTGCGGCCCGAATCACCAAGAACCGCGCCGAGGTAGGTGCTTATGCTTGGCGAAGTCTTCTCGACGCTGGCACTGTTGTTTGCAATGGAACGGACGCCCCGGTTGAGAACTTGACACCTTTTGCCGGGCTCTATGCATCGGTCACGCGCATGGATTCTAACGGGCAGCCACAAGGAGGATGGTTTGGGAAACAGAGCATGACCAGGCGCGAAGCACTCTATTCCTACACCATGGCTGGTGCCTACGCGGGCTTCGAAGAAAACTCCCTTGGCAGTCTTTCGCCAGGCAAGCGAGCTGACTTCATTCTCGTCGATACCAATCTCTTGACTTGCCCCTCAGCTGACCTCTTGAAGGCCAAAGTTCGGGCAACTTTCATTGGTGGCGAGGAGGTCTATCGTTCTCGAGACAAAAAGGAGCAAAAATAGAAACCGGGTGGCAAAGAATTCTAGCACCCTCTATTTTACAAGCCCCACCTCAAGCGGCCCGCAAGACTCTTAGTCATATTCGACGAGGACCACGGTGATGTTATCGCGGCCGCCATTGTGGTTGGCCTCTTCAACCAGGGCTCCAAGAATGTGCTTGCCTTTTTCGTCGCGGCCAGCGATTTCGGCGATGGCCTCATCCTCGACCATATCGGAGAGACCATCCGAGCAAATGACCAGACGATCGCCGCGAGCCATCTTGAGCACCTGAAAGTCCGGTTTCACTTGCTTGTGAGTGCCGATGGCGCGGGTGATGATGTTCTTTTGATTACTCGTGAGTGCTTCTTCTTCGGTCATCGCGCCCGTTGCAACTTGGCTGTTTACAAAAGAGTGATCAACTGTGGCAAGCGTCAATTTCCCGTCACGTACATGGTAGACCCGGCTATCGCCAACATGGCCAATAACAACAGTGCTGGGCAGGGTATAAACCATAGCTAAGGTCGTACCCATCTCGCGATACTTCTCTTCGACCTGTCCGCGGTGCCATACCTGGTAATTGGCATCCCGAATCCACTCATCCAGGAGACAAATGATCATGTCGGCACAATGGGCCTGATCAGAATTGCGCATCCCGGCAATGGAATCGGGGAAGAAATTTTCGAATCGATCGCGAATGATGTCGACGCTCATTTGAGCTGCAACTTCGCCGTAGTGTCGTCCCCCCATGCCATCAGCCAAGACAGCATAGTTGTGGATCTCAGAGACGTAAAAGCGATCCTCGTTGTGATCGCGTCGTTTGCCCACGTCAGTGAGACCTTGGATTCGGATGATCGACTCAGACATTACATTCCCCGAGGGTTATTTCGACGCCGGAGTATACCCGCTCAGCGACGTTTTGGCGAAGTGCTTTCACGTTGAGACTTCATGAATAGCTCGATCGGCAAATAATTTTGCTCGATGAGCACCCCACATCCCACGAAGTGCTCAGGCATGATGGCGTCGAAGCCTTAGTAAGATCGCTTTTCCGACCCACCGCAGGCCAATGCCAATCGACACCAACCAGTTAATAAAAAATGGATAGTGACGTTCGAGATGTTTCTTGTGAAAGATGAGCATGGCGCGGTGAAAGTGCGAATTCATCAATTGGGGATTCTGGCGTGTTGACGCCCCCTTGATGTGCAAGACCTCCTTGGAGCCAACGTAGAGGATCTTCCAATCACTCCTTCTCACTCGATAGCACCAGTCGAGATCCTCGCCGAACATAAAGAAGTTCTCATCAAGAACTCCCACTTCTTCCAGAGTCTCACGGCGAAAAAACATAAAAGCACCGACAATGGCGTCGACCTCATATTCGCCATCGGGGTCCATGAATGTCAGGTTGTAGCCACCAAAAGTTCGACTTCTAGGAAAGAGCCTGTCGAGATGCAAGAAACGCCCAAAGGAGTTCCAAGGTGTCGGAAAACCGCGGCGGCAAGCCCTATCCATTTGGCCATCTTGGCGAACCAACTTGATTCCCGCTAGACCAACGTCAGGGCTAGAGTCCATCAGGTCCACCATTTCTTGCAATGTCTGAGAGCGCAACTGAGTGTCAGGATTCAAGAGCAGAACGTAGCGGCCAGAAGTCTCTCGAAGAGCACGATTATTGGCTTTGGCAAAACCCTCGTTTTGGGCGTTCTCAAAAAGTTTGACGTTGGCGAAGTCGGTCTTCACCATGCCTGGACTGCCATCTCCCGAGCAGTTGTCGACGACAAAAACTTCACGCGCGATCGTGCCAATGGACCCCTCTATGGAAGCCAAGCACGCACGGAGCAATTCCCGTGTGTTGAAGCTGGTGATAACAATAGAAAGGTCCATGATGATTTGACTCTCAAGCCGTCACAAAAATACGCGGCCGATTTTCTCCTGTCCGCTTTCTACGCCGAGCGAGCCTTAGGCTCAGGTGCCTTCTCTGCGTCCGCATTTTCGGCAGTAGCTTCAATGCCAACAAATAACCCTTCAACGCTCGCGGGTCTCGGCAACACAAAGCACAGAAAAGCCCAACCTCAAATAGCACCAGAACCGGCAATGTCCAGCCATGAACTCGAATTCGCCAGTGTTTGGCCAAAATTAGATAGCGATTTTTTAGCGAATGGCGACGTAGTTCGAGGGGTACGGCGAACCGGCGCCCAGGGGCCCAACCTCGACTGTGATGAGCGAGGGCTTGAGGTTCGAAGACGATGCGAAAGCCCACCTCGCCCAGTCGCAAACACAGATCTTGGTCTTCCTTGTACATCCAAAAATCTTCGTCCATGATCATTTCATCTTCAACGATGCTTTCTAAGGCTTCCGTTGAAAAGACCGCGGCGGCGGCACATACCCCGACGACGTCTTCGCGGTCCTGATACTGGGTCAAGTCCGAAGACCCGGCGCTACGATCGATCAGACGCAACCACGGTTGAACGACAAATCCCGCGCTGTCGATCTCCTTTCGATCATCCTGACCGGCAAGGCGCAAGAGCAAACCTCCCACACCAGCTACGCGCTTCTCTTCAACAAAGACCCTAAGGCACAACTCCACGTAGTTGGGTTGAAGAACGACATCTGGATTGAGAATAAGCACGAACTCGCTTCGGGATTCATGGAGGCAAGCGTTGATGCCGCCGGAAAAGCCTGGATTGTCCGGTCGTTCGATGATCACGGCGTCTGGGAGCCGCTCTGTGATCGCGGCGCGCGCTGGACCAGCCGTGCCTGTGAGACAAAAAACAAACTGGCAAATCTTCCGAGTCTGGCCAAAGAGGCTGGTCAATAACTCCGGAAGGTCGCTGATGTCGTCGTGAACAACAAGACAGGCTGTGATGGTCATGTCTTCAGTTTGCATACCTTCAGACTACCACTTCGGGGACCTCCGCTGACTCACAGCCAGCCTTTTTCTTGGTACCACGCTGCCGTAGCTGCAATACCGGCCTTGAGTGTTGTGGGGCAAACCCATCCCACGTCCTTTTGCATTTTTTCCGTCGAAACGACCCAACGATCTGGGAGTAGCTCCTTCAGCTTTTGCAAGTTGAGCAGAGGTGGCTTGGTGAGGAAGGGGGCCACAAGCGAATTGGCAGCCGCAAGGCCTCGCACCAAAACCTCAGGAAGAGGAGGCTTCCAAGCCCCCTTGTTGAGGGCAGCTTCGATCTCTCGCAGGAGATCCCTGGAACTATGAACATGAGGGTCAGCGGCGAAGTAAGCCTCGCCAACGGCCTGTGGGCAAGCAGCCACAGCAAGCATCGAGGTGACAAGATCCTCGGAGTAGACCAAAGAATAGTATTTTGGTCGAAAACCAATCACCGGGGCGAATCGACTCTTCACCATGCGAAACATGCTTAAAAAGTCTTTTTCTCCCGGCCCGTAGACACCAGGAGGGCGAACAATGGACCAAGGACAGTCGCCAATATTGGCAACCAGTGCTTTTTCTCCCTCAAGCTTGGATTCCCCATACCAAGTCACCGGCGCCGGGTGCTGAATTTCCCCCATGGCATCGACTCCCGGAGGATTGGGCCCTATAGCCGCCTGGCTGCTGACATGGAGCAAACGCCTGATGCGAGGCGCACTGCGGCGCACGGCGGCGGCAAGATTTCCCGCCCCAACTCCATTCACATCCATAAGTTGCGCTTTTGTCTTGGCGCGGGTGAGGCCAGCCAAATGAAAGACATAGTCAGCCCCTTCCAAGGCCCGATCGAGGGCACGTGGATCTTCCAAAGGGGCGAAAATGACATCCACCGCAAGGTCTTTTATGAGGTCAATTGAGGACGTCGGGCGAGCCAGAACACGCAGCTGTTTCGGACCAGTTTGCGACAATTGACGCAGAAGTCGGGCTCCGATGAAGCCAGTTCCACCTGTGACTGCAATTATTCGTTCACGGTAAGTGTCTGTTAAGGCTTGTGAGTTCATCCCTTAGGGCTTCTCAGTAATGCACACAAAATTAGTCCCCTCAAACTCTTATGTATGAAATTGAAGTGCTTCGGGGAATTTGACATAAAGGCCGCCGTGGGATTACTGTCCCTTATGAGCGTCGCGTTCCCGACGACGCGCAGTCCACGGATCCTCAGTGGGAAGGTACTGGTTTGGATCTTTTCGACAAGTGTCGTCGGTTTGATCGTGCTCGTCAGCTTCAAGAAGCGGACTTGTACCCCTATTTCCGACCAACAAGTAGCTCGACATGCAACCGTGTCACGATCGAAGGTCGTGAGTTGGTCATGATTGGGTCCAATAACTATCTGGGTTTGACTCACGATCCACGAGTCCTAGCGGCGGCAAAGAGCGCCTTGGACCGATTTGGATCGTCATGCACCGGATCGCGGTTCCTTAACGGCACTCTTTCCCTCCACGAGGAGTTGGAAGAGCTCCTTGCGAGCTTCCTGCGCTACCCCGCTGCTGTCACCTTCTCCACCGGCTTTCAGGTCAACCTGGGTGTCATTGCATCCATCGCTGGCAAGGGCGATATTGTCTTTTGCGACAAGGAAAACCACGCATCGATCCTCGATGCCTGCCGGTTGACTTACGCCGACGTCAAACGCTTCCGCCATGGTGACATGGAGGACTTGGAACGGAAACTGAAAGCGGCCAAACCTGAAGCTGGCAAGCTCATCGTCGTCGACGGTGTCTTTTCCATGCTCGGCGGCATCAGCAACATGCCAGCAATCATCAAACTTGCCCGTGAATATGGCGCACGGGTGATGGTGGACGACGCCCACAGTGTCGGCGTGTTGGGTGAACGTGGCCGCGGCACGACCGAGCATTTTGGTCTTTCTGGCCCTGACAGCGGCGTTGACATCGTCACTGGGACGTTCTCGAAATCCCTGGCGTCTTTGGGTGGGTTCGTCGTTGCCAGTGAGGAAGTCATTCACTTCATCAAGCACATGGCACGATCCCTCATGTTCTCTGCCAGCATTTCACCGCCCAATGTGGCATCAGCCACAACCGCCTTGAAAATTCTCGAGAGCGAGCCAGAGCACTTGGTTAGCCTCCGCCGCAACGTTGCCAAGATGAAAAAGGGCCTTGATGAGCTTGGTTTCGACACCATGGGCTCCCAAACCCCGATCATTCCGATTCGAGTTGGCGACGAATTTGAGACCTTTAAGTTCGCAAAACGCATTTTCGAAGAAGGCCTTTTCGTAAACCCGGTGGTTCCGCCAGCGGCACACGTCGGATTGGTCAGAACAAGTTACATGGCTTCACACACAGAGGAAGATCTGGACTTCACGTTGCGCGTGTTTGGAAAACTCGCTGCTCACGCGAATGCTTCAGCAGACCAGTGAACGACGACGATCTATGTTGGCGTCCTCCGTTGGAGGCGCCAACGATTTGAAATACGAAGTATCAGCCGTTGCCAGTAAGAAAGATCTTCGGCACTTCATTGAGCTTCCATACAACCTTCACTCCGGTGAAGAGTACTTTGTCCCACCCCTGCGCATCGACGTCAAAGCACGCCTCAACCAAGAAAAGAACCCCTTCTTCAAGCACGCCGACGCCTGCTATTTCGTCGCCATGGCCGACGGCCGTTGTGTCGGCAGAATTGCCGCTATTGAGAACCGCCGTCACAACGAAATCCACAAAGATCGTGTCGGTTTCTTCGGTTGGTTTGAGTGCGAAAATGATCAGGTTTTGGCCAAAGCTCTCCTTGATGCGGCGGCGTCTTGGCTAGGGGAACGAGAATTGGACCAAATGCGAGGTCCTGCCAGTTTCAGCATGAATGATGAAGTGGGCCTCCTCGTCGACGGATTCGATTGGCGCCAAACGGTCCTCACGGCGTGGAATCCGCCCTGGTACGAAGATCTCTTAACCGGCTATGGCCTCGAAAAAGTCATGGACTTGGTTTCATTCAGCCTGCCGGTCATGGAATTCGGTGCAAAACGGATGGAACGGATTGTCGAGAGGATCAAGAAACGCGAGAATCTCAGCATTCGCCCCTTCAACATGAAGGACTTCCCGGAAGAAGTGAAGCGCTTCAAGGACATCTATGAAGACGCTTGGATGAACAACTGGGGCCACGTTGGGCTCTCGGAAGCCGAAATTGATCATATGGCCAAAGACTTGAAGCCCATCGTCGAGCCCAAACTAGCGAATTTCGTCGAAGTAGATGGCCACCCGATCGGTTTCAGCCTGGTCTTGCCAGACGTTAACTTCATTCTGAAGAAGCTTCAGGGCAAGTTGTTTCCTTTTGGGATCTTCCGGCTTTTGCTGGGTTTGAAGAAAATCCCCGATATTCGCCTCCTCGCCATGGGTATTCGTCGCGACATGCAAAAGCGCGGCCTTGATGCCGTGCTCTACTACGAGAGTTTCCGGGCCGCCCGAGATCTTGGCAAAAAGTGGAGCGAACTGGGTTGGGTGCTCGAAACGAACACAGTCATGATCAATACAATCGAAAAACTGGGTGGGCACCGACACAAGACCCACCGCCTGTATCAGAAACCTCTTGGCTCCGGTCATGGAATCAAGAGCCCTGTTTAATAGTATGAAGCCTCATGTTTGAAGGTCCTCGAAAAGACGGAATTCCCTGCCATGTCAGCCAAATCACAAACAATCAAGCGCCTCGTTGACCTTGCCCAAAAACACGACCTGAAGCCCTTTGAAAACGCTTGGGCCGAAGCCATCGCAAACGACCCAAGCGACGTTGAGGGGCTCCTGGAGGCCATCTACGCCCTCGAGACCCAGGGTCATCTGGGTAAGGCCGCAACCTACATCAACATGCTCTTGCCCTGCTATCTCGAAGACCCGACGAAAGACGATGCCGCTCTTCTCTGTTTGCACCACCTTTCCACCGTATCTGCACGAGACCGGGGCCTGAGAGAGAACTTTCTCAAAGTTTTACGCAGAAAATATGCTGACAATGAGGGCCTGGAGACTCTCATTGAGCACTCCGGTATCCTGACTGACATGCAGGTCGCCGACTGTGCCGAGAAATTGGAAAGTTATCTGCGCTTCAAACCTGGATCTTATGTCGAGCACCCCGCCGGTTGGGGGGTCGGAACCGTAGCCAGCGTCGACACCTTGGAAGGCACAGTGACCATCGACTTTTTCGAGCTGAAGGGTCATGAACTGGGCCTTGATATGGCCCGTAGCATCACCAAACACCTTGAGCCTACAAGCTACAAAGCGATGAAATATGATCGCATCGAGGATCTGCAGACCATGGCCAAGGAAGACCCCGTGGCCCTGGTGAAATGCGTCGTCACCAGCCGCGAGCGCAAAACGACTGTGCGCGATCTGCGGGAGCGACTGACCGAAGGCATCATTCCCACCAAAGATTGGTCGAAATGGTGGGCCAAGACTCGTACCAAGGCGAAACGCGACGCCAACGTCAAGATGACAACAGGCAACAACCCTACCGTTGAAGTGACAATCGCCGAGCAAAATTTCGAAGACCAGACTCTCATCAATCTGGCTGGCCTCAAGACACTGCCTCGCAAAATCAAATATGTTCGCGAACTTTTCATTGAGCTCACGGAACACCCTGAAACAAGACCCGCTCTCATGGTGGCGGCTGGTGTTCTGGCAAAAAGCGCCGCTGAAGAACGAGATCAATATCCAGGCGCCGCCATCAGCTTGGCCCTCATGCTCGAGAAGATCGCCGCCATGGAGGAGAATTATGAGATCCCCGATGATCTCCTCCTCGACAACATCCTCGCCGACCCTTTCAGCTTTCTCGACAACCTTGCCACCGTCCCCATCAATGCCGACCGGAAAGAAGTTCTCGCACGCATCAAAGAGAACTTCCCAGAAGAGTGGCCGGAGGCATTTGAAAAGGCCCTCTACCTCGGCGAATCTGATGTCTGCGAATTCTGCACAAAGGAACTACTGGCGACCGACGCCTTTGATCGTACTGGCCGCGCAATTGAAGACTTTGTCACTAAGTTCCGCGACCTCCGCGGTAGCTTCATGTGGTACGTCAAGTTGCGCCTTAAGAAGAAGGTTCACAAAGAGTTGCCCATGCCAACTCTCAAGTCCTTACTCGAGAAGGTCTTCTTGTTGCACTCCCATTGCACCAGCAAGTTTCTCCTGTGCGACGACAAGGATGTGCGCAAAGAGCCATTTCGCAAGGAATGCAAGGATATTGAGAAACTGCTTCTTGCCAAGAAGTCGCAACTCATGCGTGACACCCTCGATGAAGGAACCATTCAAGAAGCCAGTGGTTTCTACAACATGATTCGCGGCAGCCGAAGCTTGCCCGATGATGTCAAAGACAGTTTGGTTGCAACTTTGTTGCGCGCTCGCCCGGAAGTGGCGAAGCGACGTGCCGAAGCTGAAGAAAGAAAACTCGACTCTATCGGCGCCATTGACGAAAACATCATCTACGTAACGGCGGAAGGATACGCCCGCTACGAAGAAGAATACAACCTTGTCGTCAACGACGAGATTCCGAAGAACGCCGCCGAGATTACACGCGCCGCCTCTTTCGGCGACCTTTCAGAAAATGCCGAGTGGACAGCAGCGCTGGAAAAACAGTCAGCCTTGACTGCTCGTGCTGAAGAAATGAAGACTGCCATGGACATGGCTCGCATCATTGACGTTGAGTCCATTAGCAGCGAAACGGTTTCTGTTGGTTGTATTGTCACGATTACCAATCTTGACACAGCAATCACGGAAGAATACACCTTGCTTGGTCCTTGGGATGCCGACATGGAGAAGAGAATTATCTCCTACAAAGCACCTCTCGGTCGCGGCCTTCTTGGTCAACCAGCTGGCGCAAAAATTGAGGTTACTTTGCCTTCAGGGTCGTCACACTTCCGCATCGATGAGATCAACGTTTCGGACATGTTTAGAGATTCTGCCGAGAACGCCGAGAGTTAGGTTCCTCTTCCCAGCATTCGAGAAAATAAGGCACGATCCCGTCATGGGGGTTGTGCTTTTTTTTGTCCATCACCAATCATCCCGGCATTATGCCAGGATTGCCTTGACTTAAGATCCCGTGAAAATCTAAGATTGAAACCCCGTGCCTGGGTGTCTCCGAGCAAATCCATGACTCGTATCATTCTCATTTGTTTCGTCCTAAACGCCATCGGCTATGCCTGCTTTGGCCAAGCCGAATCGCGGCCAGCGCCGGACAAGAATATTGTCGGCCTTTTGACAAGTCCCTTTGTTGCCGAACGCAAATTGGGAATCCAAACGCTAAAAAAGGCAGTCAGTGAATCCATGTCCGCGGAGTTTCTGGACACCTGGCTCGAAGACAAAAGAGAACTGGTCCGATTCGGTGCCGCCTGCTGCGCCGCTGAGACTCTGGATGGAAAACGAGCAACATCCAAGGTTTTGGCTGTCATCAAGAAAGAACCCCTGGCAACCCGAAAGGAGGAATTGGGGCGGTTGGCCTTCTTGGCGGCTTTTGACGCTTGGAATGGCAAGGTCGATTTTTTTGACGGTAAGGAAGGCATCGAAGCATTGCCAACTGCCGCCCTTCAATTCGCCAGAAAGAAACTGGACGAACTCGTGGCAATCGCGGCTCTGACAAGTGACTTTGGGGCCTTGGGGAAATTCGCCAGTCTCGGCCCCTATGCCTTGCCCGCACTGGCAAAGATCGCAGGCGACAAGAATGCCGGACAGGGACAAAGAGCCTTGGCGATGTCCGCCTTGGCACGTATCAACTCCCAGTCGTTTTGGGTGACAGACTCAGGCACCCTCACGGCTAAGATGACTGACTTGCTCGATGCCGCTCCTGAAAACGTCAAGGTAAACGCTTTGTTTTCAATGGCTTACTTAGGACTCACCGGCCCGGAGTCCATTAAGGCAATTAAGACTTTTGTCATGCGTGATGCCTATTCCGCAGAAACGATCCAGGGTGCCCTTTACTTTCTCTACACCCTGCCGGATGCCGTTGCCAAACGAGAGGAGCAACTACTCCAAGAAGTCGCGAGAGAATACCTCGACGGCTCCTACTCGCAAATAGTCCGCTACAACGCCGCACTTCTTTTGGCCCGGATCAACGTTGCAGCTTTGGCTGAGCAAGTTTGCGGAATGATCAGAGAGGAACCGGACTTTGCTAGCTACTGGGCCCTTGCAGCCCTCATCAACAGATCCGCAGATATCCCGGAACCAAATCGAGCCACACTCATTGACAGAATCAATGCCTGGGTTCTTGAATCCAAAGACGCCGTCCCTCAATTGAAGGCCCTGGCTGTCTGGTACCAGTTAGACCAGAAGAAACCTCTGCCCGAAGGGATGACTCCCTTGGCAACGACCAAAGCAGTGCGCACAAGTATTGCCACGAACTACACCGCCAATGAAGATCCCAGCCACCTTTCGATTCGAAGTGGTCTCGACATCTTGGCCCATCTACGTGACCCCAAAATCATTCAACCGTTGCGCTTGGCCCTCACCCACAGGAGCGAAGCCGTGCGCATGGCAGCTGGCCTTGCCGGCGGCGCTTCTGGGATCAAAGAGCTAGATGATGACCTATATAAGGCTAGCGGAAATCGAAATGAATTTGCTGCATTTGGTGCGACCTGGGGACTGAAAGACCTGGGCGACGCAAGAGCAAGCACATGGTTCGCTCACTACTTGCTCAACGGCAATGCCTGCCTCATGCCAGCTTCTCTCAATGGCTTGCGCGCACTCACGGGTAAGAAAGTTGCCGACAGTATCCCAAGCAACCCTGAAGAATGGCGAATTCGGGGGCGAGCTTGGTGCACGCTCCTTCAGCTGAAATAGATACCCCGATCCCGCAGTAGATTGGCAAGACCTGATTCTTTCGGGTCTTCATTGACCTCAACCATGGTGTCGTTCAGCCGCGCGACGATCATACTCTTGATCTCAGACAATCCAACAATGCGATCCATATCTTCCTTCGTGAATGACTCGAGGACCCACAGCCGTCGCGAAGTGACATGAAGGAGTTTGTCGCACCAATCGCGAATCGAAAAAGCAACGTTTTCAGGAATTCCATGCCGTGTGTGCTCTTCAAGCACAGCCAGAATCTCCTCCGCGGTCATACCCGAGGCCGCCGCTTCTTGAACACTTTCGTTGGTTAGATGATAGTGCAACGCAAAATCCGCTTTGACTCGTTTCGCAAATCGACCCAACTCGTGGACAAGATCCGGAGTTGAGTTCTCGGGGAAAGCGATGATTTCATGGTCGGGATTGACGATGAGAGCAACACCATGATTGGGAGCGTCAGCCGCGACCTCCAAGCCCAAAAGAGTTCCCCCCAAGGGAGTCAAGCGAATGGCCCAAGGACGCTTTTCACGACCTCGTCTAGCAAGCTCGATGGCGCCAACTCGTGTGAGACCTTCCAACAACCAGCGTTGTAGCTCTCGGTGCATCAATTCAGGAGAGGCGAGCGTCGGAAAGGGCGCATTCTTGTGGCGCTCTTGGTAGACCATTGACTGTTCCGGTCGAACCGCGCTCTTGAGGTAGCGATTTCTTGCTCTTTGGACCAACGTCGCTGCATCGCACCAGGTGCCAATGCCGGCATCTCGAAGAAACCCCACCAGACCTTCGCGAAGGCCCCGATGATGGAGGGATGACATGCCCCAGTTGCGGGACTTCATGCCAAACTTGAAAAGATCATCGGCTTGTTCTTGCGACGAACGACTGCTCATTTCTCGCCAGCTCGGTGTCATCTTCAGGCAAGAATCCAAACCTGTGGCGATAAACTCCCGGTATCTGAAATAGGACAAGAACCACAAAAGGTCTTCTTCTGCACCCAGAAGGCGGACGCCAGGGGAAAGAGAATCCTTGGCCAGGCGCTTGACGCCAGCCTTGTAATACTCGCCGCTTTTCTTCACTCGAAAGGGTGTGCGGCCAATTTCGGAAGCAATGCTTCTCAGATCGCTGATGGAGTCACCGCCTCGCTGTAAGTCGGCGGAGGCCTCATCATCGTCAACTTCTCCCATACCCATGATGACTGCCGAGACTTCGCCAAAAACGACAAGCCAGCCCTCGCGGCACGCCAGGCCGTGGTTGGCCAACTCACTGGCTTCAAAACTTCCGAGCAAGTTCTCTTCGAGTTCCTTGCCCCAAGCCACCAGTTCATCGCCTTCAACGTCAATACCCAGTCGGCGGATCGCACCTGGGTCGAGGATTCCTCCATGTTCACTGAAATTGTTGAAGATCTCCCTGAGAGCATCAATCTTGACGCGCTCGATTCTCTCGTCGATCGCTTCTGGCTGACAGAGCCTTGCTCGCAATTCCCCATGATCAAGGTCAACAAGATCGTCTAAACCCAGCCTTGTTAGCCTGCCAAGCAACTCTCCTCGATCCAAAAACCGAATATGGGACTGCAGATTGAGGGAGGCATCAACTGGGCGTTTACTTTTGTTGAACACGTCTTCAAGGAGGTCGCCCAACTCCTCGGGAATGCAAAAAGAGGTGCCGCGATTCGACTTACCCCGAATCCTCTTGGGCACAAAGAAAGCGCGTTCCGCCAAAGCGGTTCCCACCGGGAGGAGTTCAAAGTCATCAACCGGCAATTCGTTTTGATCGAAGCTCCTCAGGTCAAAAGGATCGGCCCACACGCCAGTCCTCACAACGTAGACCAAAAGATCGCGCAAGCGAGAAGGCAGCTGTGCCAAACGCACTTCCATTGTTCGCTTTGAAGTCAGAGCTTCGCGTAACATGCGTCGACGGTCGCTCTCGCCGATAGGCCAGGCGTGGCGATCGAGATTCCAAAATCCCAGCGCGGAATCGAGCTGGCGGCCTTCTATTTGAGACAGGGCTTCATCGAGTTTCACGCCTCGGGTTTCTCCAGGTTCTTGAAAACACTTGCACGTGCTTTTTCGCTGCTACTCCAGTCCATGAGGGGAAACTCGCCTTTCGCTTGTTTCACTTCATAGTGGTACCCCTGCTCGGTCAAGAACAACTGGCGATTTGCAGCGAAGATCATCTCACGCGTGTCATCAGTAACAAGCGTATAAAAAACGGTCTCTTTCTCATGACTCTTGGGCCTCAAAACACGGCCGAGTCGTTGCGCTTCTTCTTGCCGAGATCCAAAAGTGCCGGACACCTGAATAGCGATATTGGCGTCCGGTAGATCGACCGCAAAATTGGCGACTTTTGATACGATCAGTTGACTGATTCTGCCGTCCCGAAACGCGGAATAGAGTTTTTCGCGATCACTTTGGGACGTCTTGCTGGTGATGATTTCGATTCCGGTCATGGCCCGGATTTGAGCCAGCTGCTTGAGATACATGCCGATAATCAGGACACGATCATCGGCGTGTCTTACCAGCAAGGCATCAAGAGCTTTTAACTTGAAGGGATTCTCGGCGGCCAAACGGTAGCGGTCCCTGAGGCCAGCGTGTTCATAATGCAAGGCATCATCCTTGCCAAAAGGAACTCGCATTTCTACACAACGAGCCTGGGCGATAAACCCCTGTCCCTCAAGTCGTCGCCATGGCATGTCATAGCGTTTGGGGCCGATCAGGGAAAAGACTTCGTCTTCTCTTCCATCTTCACGAACCAAGGTAGCTGTGAGTCCGAGACGACGTCGCGCCTGCAACTCTGCAGTCATACGAAACACGGGAGCAGGCAGAAGGTGCACTTCGTCATAGACCACCAAACCCCAATTCACTGTCATGAAATTGTCAAAGTGAGGAAAGTCGCCGGTCTTTGTCGAACGGTAGGTGATCATCTGATAGGTCGAAACCGTCACCGGAGCGATGTCTTTGACCTCGGAACTGTATTCGGCAATCTCGGTGTGAGGCAGGTTTGTCTTTTCTTTGAGCTCTCTCACCCATTGCCGAACAGCTGTGGTGCTGTTGGTCAAGATGAGCGTCTTGGTCTGATAGAGATTCATCGCTGCCATAGCAGTGATTGTCTTGCCAGCACCACAGGGCAAGACGACAACACCGTTGCCACCTCGTTGATCCCCATCTTGGTAAAATGCTTCAGCGGCAGCCCGCTGATAGGGCCTCAGGCCAAAGGGGACTCCTCCTGGCAGCTCGTCAACAAGACTGAATTGCATGGCATCGCCTTCAACGTACCCGGCGATATCTTCGACGGGATACCCGGCACGCACAAGCGCCCGCTTCAGCTCGCCACGGGCAGCCTCGTCAATGATCAGCTCATGTCCAAGATCATCGCGCTCGACGACAAAATCAGCGATCGTCTCCAAATCACTAACATCCTCCCACAATTCAGGAGTGATGCTCAACACCAAATCGTCTCCTTCGCGACGCATGAGAAGCTTGCCAAAGCGCCCCATTTTCTCTTCGATTTCGCTAGTCAGCTGCCGAGGAATGGGGAACATCGAAAACTGGTCAAGAAAAGACACCACGTCGGCAAAGAAAACCCCCGCCGCAGCCGCGTTCCACAAGGACAAAGGTGAAATCTTGTAGGTATGCAAGTTGTCTGGACTTTTGATCAGCTCAGCGAATTGAGCCAGGCGCTCGCGGGCCTCTTCAGCCCTGGGATGATGTACATCGAGAAGCACGGAGCGGTCAGATTGTACGATCAAGGGACCGTCACGCCGAGACGCCATTTTTTGCTCCTTTGCTGGTTTTGCGCTTAGGCTTTGACAACTGGGATAAGGCTGCTTTTCGTCGTTTGGTCATGTGCGCTTTCAAATAGACCCCCGTGTGCGACAACTTGTTCTTGCACAAGGATTCCGGACTTCCAACTGCGACAATTTGCCCTCCGGTATCTCCCCCATCTGGACCAAGATCGATGAGGTAGTCACAGCTCATGGCAACGTCTAAGTTGTGCTCGATGACACACACCGTATGTCCTTGTTCGACAAGACGATGGAGAACTCGAGTGAGCTTGGCGACGTCATCAAAATGGAGTCCCGTCGTGGGTTCATCCAAGACGTAGAGAACGTCACCGTGCACGCGGCGGGAAAGCTCTTTCGCCAACTTGATGCGTTGAGCTTCGCCACCGGACAGAGTGTTGCTTGCTTGACCTAATTTCAAGTAGCCAAGCCCCACGTCGACCAAGGTTTTCATAATTCTGGCGATGCGATTGTGGTTGCCGAAGAATTCAAGGGCTTCACTGATCTCCATCTTGAGGACGTCAGCAATGGTCTTGCCGCGATACTCAACAAGAAGGGTTTCAGAATTGTAGCGTAAACCATCGCAGGAATCGCAAGTGATCCACACGTCAGCTAAGAAATTCATCTCAATCTTGAGCGAACCGCGGCCAGAACAGGCTTCACATCGGCCTCCAATGGCATTGAAACTAAAACGACCTGGGGCGAAGCCCTTCATGCGAGCCATGGGCGAAGTCGCGAACACAGCACGAATGTGATCGAAACATCCGGTGTAAGTTGCCGGGTTCGACTTGGGTGTCTTGCCGATCGCACTTTGGTCAATGACCACAAGATCGGAGATGTGAGCCGCCCCCCTGAGTGACTTGTATCGGGCTGTGCTGCTGGTAACGCGGCGCAGAGTTTTTTCGACAGCCGGGACGAGCGTATCCACGACAAGACTACTCTTGCCACTGCCACTGACACCGGTCACCCCAATGAACGAGCCCAAGGGGAGGGCAACATCAATCTTTTTTAGGTTGTTAGTCCGGCACTCGGTGAGCTTCAGGACCTTGCCATTTCCTGTACGTCGAACGCTTGGGATCGGCACGGATTTCTTTCCCCAAAGATAATCCGAAGTCAGAGAATTCGTCGTCTTTTGAAGTTGCTTACGGGGACCAGAAAACACAACTTCACCACCGCGGTGCCCAGCTCCAGGGCCAATATCAATGACATGGTCGGCTTGAGCGATGGTGTCTTCATCGTGTTCGACAACAATCACGGTGTTGCCCAGCTCTTTTAGTTCATCGAGGGTCCCCAACAAGCGGCCAACATCTCTTTGGTGCAGACCAATGGTCGGCTCATCGAGGACATAAAGAACACCGGTGAGACCACTGCCAATCTGAGTGGCAAGACGGATTCGTTGCGCCTCCCCACCAGAGAGAGTCGTTGCACGGCGGTCGAGCCCAAGATAGTCCAAGCCCACTTCCACCAAGAAACGTAGACGGTCTTGAACTTCTTTTAGCGGCCGTTCCGCTATATGCTTGTCCGAAGTTGATAGCCTTATTTTCTCGAAAAATCCGGCCGCTTCAGCCACGGTTAGTCGTGTCGCCTCCGCAATTCCTTTGCCGCCTATCGTGACCGCCAAAGACTCACGCCGCAGCCTCTGGCCATGGCATTCCTTGCAATCACGAGAGCTCATCACGCTTGAGACTTCTTCGCGCCATTTGTCACTGTCGGTCTCACCAAACCATCGTTCGACATAACTTGCTAAGCCAGGCCAAGTGACTTTCATCTCCATGCGGCGGCTTTCGCCTTTGCGCAGTTTTTGCATCCGCAGGGGGACCCGTTCTTCTACGCCATTGAGGAT